>JBNAIF010000128.1:0-4304 GCA_050043595.1 Nitrososphaeraceae archaeon
TCAGTGGTTTGTGAAACTAATCTGACCTAAATTTTGTTCTTTTTCGTATAAAAATAATAAGTATGTTGATGATAATAGAAAAATGGTAAAATATTTGGTTTTATGAAATTAAATTAATAATCAAAATTTTAAAAGATAATATACTCAAATTGCGTATATTTCAAATTCTAAAAATAGTGAATAAATATATTATCCACTTAAAATAAAAGTTAAGAAATCCATATTTACGAAAATCCTGTTAAGAGATATCTTGATGAGTTATATCTCTAATATGATTCACATATTCATCCTCAGTCATCCAAGAAATATCATTATCATGACTACAATTCCTGCATGTATATGTCCTTGGTATAAAAATACGTCTTCCTGGTCGTCCAGATACAGGATGAATATTGAAATTGTCAGGAGAATTTATTGTAAATTCATGACTACATTTATTACAAATAGTCGATACTTCTACTGACACATAACTCTATGCTTTAATATATCATTTATTTTTTTCGAATAAAATTACAGACTAGGATATAGAAAAGTAATAATATAACACGCCAATTGACAATAATTTTAATTGATATTATTTCGAATTATAATTGGGAATGTAAAATCTTTATCCAAAGAGATTATTAATATCTAAATTTGAGGATTAATTCATATTAATTAATGTCTAAATCGACGCTCTAATTTCCTTCTGAGTGATACAAAAATTAATCCAAAAAGTATGAATCCTGCACTTTTTATTAAGTAATCAGAGATAGTTAAATTTTGTAAATGTATAGGAATTGGAATAATAGCACTATAACTTCGTGTTATTGATTCAAGAATCTCATTGTCCAAATTATCAGATGGATTTGATTGTATCGTAAACCATAATACGGATAATAGAAAAATCGACGTTAAGAAAGATAGAGGTATGGTAATGCTTTCGCCATACATTGAAAATATACGATATAATCCAATATAGGAAAATATGTTGCTTTCGAGAATTGATTTTTTTTGTATTATGTAATTTTCTCTTAATTCAATAAAATTTAGTAGTTGAAATTTTTCTAATAGATTTTTGAATTTACTATGTCTAAATATAAATGAATTACTTTTTTTTAATTCGTAATTTCTTTGGAATTCCATTTCACTAATAAAAAATTTACCTGCTTCATCATACCTTAAATTATATTCATAGTTTTCTCTTAAATTTCTATAAGTAGCGAGTATATCGTCTACATAAATATTAAAATAAAATTTGTCTTTATCTTTGTGCTGAAAAAAGTTTTCTAACATATGTGCTGCATATATTTTGTATTTTGGTCCCCAATCAATACTACCAGAAAAACTGATTCTACTAATGTCAGTGTATGAAAATATTATTCTAGTCATATCACTATCTATAAACTTAATTTCTTGTGGTTTTGAAAATTTGCAAATATTAAAATTAATGTAATCATAATTACAAATCCTTTCGAAAATTGATATACCATTAAACTTTGTGTCAATAAAAATTACTCCTGAAAATATATTGTCTTGAAATTTTACAAAATTAAAACTTGAATGAGAAAAATTGACTATTCCATGAAATTTTGCATCACTAAAATCAATTATGTCAAAGACCGAATTACTAAAATCCCTTTGACCTAAAAATACGGCCCAATTAAAATAAATAACCTCAGGATTATGTTTTCCATGAAAAAGTTTGATATAATCTGGAATATAATATCCTATATACTTATATTCACCAGAATTAGCAAGTTTCTTGAACTCATCAATAATAATTTGTTTATTTGCTTCATTATTTACAAAATTTTCATCATGAAGAATGCAGTATTTCCCTATTGACGTTAATACAGTTTTTAAATTTCTTGCATTGTTTGGACAATAAAATTGGATATATTCACCTGTGTGATAATCGGTATAATTAGTTTTGAATTGACATTTCATATTAGTATTTCATTAATAAATGAAAATTATTTTAAATATTTTTTACTTTTAAGTAAAAATAAAAGTTTCAAGATAACACACTAACCGAATAAGATAATTAATTTATGTTTCAATATCAGATATTAACTGACCCCTTATACAACATGTGGTCAGTGGTTTGTGAAACTACTCTGACCTAAATTTTGGTCTTTTTTTTAGAATGAAAGATTGAAATAATAGTAAAGAATGTTATCTGTTTCAGATAATTAAATTTGTAAAAAATAGACTTGAATACATGATTTTAATGGCGTATTATAATTTACAATTGGTTTGACACTCTTCAACTAATCTTTGAATTTTATTAAAATAATTTTGGCATAAGTCGAGTCCATCATCATCAGGTTTTTCTTTAAAGAAAAATTTAATTTTCACAGAATTATTCTTTCGAAGATTTATTCTTTCGATTATTTTCTTGACCTTTGAGGACTTTGAATTTTTCTTGTTTGTTATTTGTGGTACATGTTCTTCAATTCTTCCATCTTTTCGTATCACTCTAACACTAACACTATCTGAAATAGGTATTTGTGGTTCGTTTATAGTAACCGATGTTTTAGTATTGATTTTAATAGATTCTAAGTGTATTGTAATTCGTCGTAAATCATTAAAAAATTTGTAGATACTATCATTTTTCATTTCTTCTTGTTTCGCGTTATACCACTCACCAAAAGTATTCTCATCTTTGTATTCTTTTTGCAGAACCCAAGTAACACTTCTGGCAGCAGATATAAATGCAGAGGTATTATATCCTAATATTTCCGAGTTATTCAATGTATTTGTCATTTGGTTTAAGAAATATCGTGCTTCATTTAATTTACTTTCAGTTTCAGACATCTAAAATATATATGCATTATGCATACAATCTAATAAAATATCTTTTAAACAAATTATTTTATGTTAATGTTAATAATTACAATTTTGTTGAATCTTAAAATAATTATTTAATATTATTTAAATCGAATTCTTCAAATCTAATTTTGATACTTCTGGAATAGCAAATGAATATTTTATGTGCTTACAGTCAAATGAATCATCATAACTACAATACAATTCATTATTCTTTGGAAAAATCTCAATAGTTCTTTTACCATCTTTTAGATAAAGAATATTATTACTAATATCAATCACGGATATATTAGGATTGTAAGAATTTAGAAAGTCATCTCTTTCTAATAAATTAGCAAGTAAATCATTAACGTATCCTCCAAAATCCTTGTTGGTTTTTGTTGGTGATTTTTTAAGTTCGTCTTTATGTTTTTTCTTTAATTTTTCTGTTAATGATACTCTGAGTCCAATGGTTCTTGATTTTGGCGACGTTGGCATTATTACGGTTACTCAAAGTAACCTATAGTAACTACATTATTTAAACATAAATCTACTAATACAAGTTACTACAAGTAACTTTATATAATATACTTGTAGTAATTACAAGTATAACAATGTATAGTGAAGCAATTCGTATATCTGAAAAAAGGTTGAATGGTATAAAACTTCGTGCTGTAGAATTACGAAGAACTATTTTATCTGAAACATTAGATGTTATTTTAGATGATGCAGGTATTCCCGAATTAACATCTCAAGAATTAGAACGAGAATTAGAGAAGAGAGACAAGAATGAGGTTACAATATAATGCTATTTTATTTTATTGGGGTGGAAAATTTCTGATGGAATCGTCGACAAAAGATAATAATTTACCTTATGACAGAACGCAAAAAGTATCAATTAAAAGAAAAGTAGGATATGGATTTGTAGTTACTATTTCTATGATGTTATTTATGATAGCCATTACCTCATTTTATTTAGGATTAACTGTTTCTGGTTGGGCTGCATTGCAAGCACCTTCTTATTTAATGGTAGGTGGAATGTCTTCTGTTGCTGGAGGATTTTTTATTTATCTAATTAAAAGGGATTATGATAAAAATGCAAAATAATAATCTTTTTGAAATAAGTTCTATTTTTAAATATTGTTTTTCTTTTATATTTGTGTTTATTCTAGGATTTTATTTATTTCAAGAAATATATGCAATTGAAACAAATATTTCTGCAGAAAATAATATTAATGAAACAAAGATTATCAAGATGACAAATAAAGAAGGCGAATTTTCATTTTCATTTCCTTCAGATTGGAATGTTACGGAAAAATCAAATAGATTTGAATTAGAAGATGTTGTATTAACAAAATATTCTGATACAGGAAAACCCATTAGTGGCATAGCAATGATTTTTGGAACAACTAATTTGGTATATGATATCAACGGAAATATTGACGACAAGAGTTTGAGAGAAAAAATATTAGAGATAGAAATAGAAAATCATCCACAATCATACTTAATGAGAG
>JBNAIF010000129.1:0-9079 GCA_050043595.1 Nitrososphaeraceae archaeon
ATAATTCAGTGAGTATCTCTCGGACTCTGGAGCTTTTTAGATTAATAAGCTTTTGTATATCTCCATTTTTAAATGAACTATTTTCTTTCGCATATCTAATAATCATATTATGATAATCTTTATTTATCGCCGTTTTATCACCGTCTATCGCCATTTCGTCTTTGTAATGAAATGTAATCTTTATATAATTATCAGAAATCTTAAAATACTTCTATCATACTTTTCTAGTATTCTCAAAACCCCTGATCCAAGCTGTTCAACCATATTCAAGTCTTTAAAAATTCTCATGATAACTTTATTCCTTGGTTTAGAAACTCCCTCAAAGAACTCATCTACAGTCACCCCAAAATATTTTTTTACACTAATACAAGTATAGCATAAATCTTATATAAAATTTGACATTAAAGTAATATGTATTTATATAAAAAATCAGAACCCATTTTATTGATTCTGATTGTGAAATTATTATAATAAAAAATTATTTACTTATATGCTTATAATATTCATACTTATAAGCATGGAAGTCAATAAACTTGAATGTAAAATTCTTTTTCTTCTATTGCTTTAGCTTTTGATAAAAAGTAAAATATTTGTCCTGCATAATTGTCTCACCAATGGTACGACAATTTCATTAATTTTGTATAAATTATATCATTACTAAATTACAAATGCTAAAATAAAAGAGGCTACCCATATATTTTACAGGTAGTCTCAGATAATAAATTCCTTATAAAAGGTTGCTAATATGTTTTTCCACTCCCACTCGGTAAATCATATAGTTTTCTAAACTTATTTATTTAGTTTTAATGGTGATTTTGTTGATTCTATTGCCTATTTATTTGTATTATTTGATGATTTAGAAGTTTTTAATATCAAAATAATTTCACACGTAGAGAAAATTATGTTATACTTCCCTAGCATAAATATGTTTGCCTTTGCCAAAATCATACTCTTTATATGCTTGTACTTTTAACTCTTTACTTAATTTTGAGTTTCTACTATGAATAATACAAATAATGTTAACTTTATTCTATAGCTATATAGCAAATATAAATAATGAGTTTATTATTTTATTTGAAAACGTTTATGATGCACCTCACATCATATAGCTATTTTAAATGCTTCTCAAATCTGTCGAGTCCAGATTTTAAGGACTTTTGGGGGACTCTTCATTGAAAATCAATAACCTGTACTCCGATTTAATTCAAATAGTTATTTATTCTTTGATTAATATCAATTAATTTTGACTCAAACATCCATAATTTCGAATATGTCTCAACTATTGAATCTTGGATTGCAATACTGATATTCCCCTCATCATCTACAGGTAGTTTCACAGGAATATTTGACATATGAATAATATCCAATTTCCCATTATTCGATTCCGCAGTTTTGTATTTGTAAGTAACTTGATTTAAATATAGCATTAAATACTTAGGATTAATTAAATCTTGATACTCTCTCCTCAAAACTATCCTTCCGCATTTTTCAGAGTATAAGTAATTTGTATCTCTATAAAAAACCATCCCCGCATAACCATTAGTAGTCCAAGTTAGTTCTCCAGCATTTCCTTTTTTATGAAAATTATCAAAATACTCTTTTTTTACCCTCCCCATTAATCCTTCATTTTCTGTTGCTGAAGAATATACGGGATAACCAATACTATCAAAGTTCCTATATATAGCTTCTTCACTTATACGATTAGAACCTTTATTAAGTAATGCTATTTCATCAACGGTCTTTAGGTCATACTTCTGAATATCTAATTCAAACTCTGATTTTGACTTAAGTTTTTTGAACATCATATGAAGTTTGTTCTTTATACTAATTAATTTCTCATATTCCATCACAATTTGATTCTGCGTATTCACATCTATAGTTCCATCTTTCAATGTTGGCAAATCAAACTCTATTACTGACATTTGTTCATTGTAAAGTTTAGGTTGTGACGAATCCGATGTTCTTTGACTATAAATATACTCTTGATAGGTATACATAAACCATTTCAAGTTTATATAATCTATGAATTCAGGTTTAGGAATCAAAACACCACACACGTCTATAGGAAAAAATTTATAATCTCTATAAAACATTGTTCCAGCTTTTACTCCATCTTTACTCCAAGTTATACACGGTTCATCAATTAAAACTTTTTCTCCATTCGTCTTTAATTTTCCTAACCATTCTTCATCAGCATGCCATGCAATACCGTTATCTTTAGTTTGTGCAGTAATACATGGCAGGCTACCAAAGTGTGAGTACACTTCCTCTTCTGTGATTCTTACTCCAGTTTTAACATCAAAAACATCTTTAATCTTCACTTTCATTTGATTATACCTCCAAATAGAAGTTTTAACTCATCTTCTATTTTAGTAACGAATGTACTTATTTCGTCAAATGTAATTGGTTTAATTTCCTTTTTTCTAAAATATTTCTCAGGAACTAACGTTAATGCATATGTTACGTCTTCAATATTTTTATCGAACCACTTATTATTTTCAGCATCATATTCATAACCTAGTTTCTCAAAAATTCCGGCATACTCATCTACTAGTTCATTATCATTACTAATGTAATCACTCTTCTTAAACTTCTTATATATTCCATTTTTATTTAATGGAGCAAGTCCTTGTAGGATATTAAATTCATCTTCTGATAAAATTTTATTATCATTCAGTTCATTCCATAACACTGTATTAATTTTAGTAGCGTTAACAATTGGATGTTTTATAGTTTTCTTTTCTAGTATCTCTTTAAATGAAATATAACCATACTTCTTACCTTCTATTTTTTCATTCCATTCATTAAAGTATTCTTGTACTTCATCATTTTCTTTTGCTTCATATATCTGTTCAATTTTTGACAAATTATAAGCACCATGTACGTCCTTATATGGCGACATTTCATCATGTATAAAACTACCGTCAGAAGCAATTAGCTTAGTCGGAAATCTTTTATCCGAGTTCGCATACCCATCGTTATCGACAATATACGAGTAAACTCTCTCCCCCTGCAATACTCTATCCTCTAAAGTATCAAGTTGCTTTGTTCTCTTTTCTAAGAAAAGTACATACGTCTTCCATTTTGTATACGGTGCAAATGAAAACTTAGGTAACGAAACAACTACATCTATTTTACATTGCTTTATTATATACTCTCTTAGTGGCGACAACGTTGGAGCTTCCATAATTCCTTCTGGTACAATAATTAATGCTTTGCCACCTTTCTTTAATAACTCAATGGCTTTTATTAAAAAGTTCAATTCAAGACGTTTGTTGTTATTAGTCTTAAGAAAATCATCACCCGAATTCGGGTCGGATAACGCAATATCGCCTTTACCATATGGTATATTAGTAATTATAAAATCAACGTCTTTTTTTATTTCTTTAGAACTTAATGTATTAACTCTCTTAATATCAGAGAAACCATCACCTGCTAAAGTCATATTAATTCTTGTTCTACCAATATTATTGTGATTAATATCATAACCAACAATTACCTCACTAGCTAACTCCGAAGTATCTATTTCTGGATGTTTTTCATCACACTCTTTCTTTATATGTTTAAATGCTTCTGTTAGGAACCCCCCAGTACCACATGCAATATCAGCTACTATTTTTTTCTGCTGAACAATATCTTCAATGTCCTTATCAGTTAAAAACATTCTAACCAATGGTTGAATTATATGTCTTCTAGTAAAAAACTCCCCTAATGAAGACTTAGTTTTTTTACTTGCAAGTGTTTCATATACTTCACCAAACAAATCTATTGCTAAATCAGTTTCTGGTATAACCGAAATCTCATTATGAATTTTCATAATAATAGACTGAGGTATCTTTACACCTTCACCATACTCGCGATCATCAATATTTGATAACGTATTGCTAAAGTTAAATATCTCAACATCTTCTTTATTTTTCATTACAAAGATATCAAAGTACTTATGCTTTAAGTCTTTGTCTGCCCTTTTTCCAATTATGTTATCCACTGATGCTAATATTTCGCTAGGTTTAGTTAGCGTTTCCCATTTCTTTTTATCTTTTTCCAATATCATTTTTAATGCAATGAATGAAACTGTAAAGTTTATAGATAACTCATCATTGTTTTGAATTTCTGGGATTTGTCTGTACAATGTCTTAAGTTTATTAACGACAGCATGTAAATCCTTTTGAGTAAAAGGCTTCTCAATATATTCAGAAAGCTTAAACTCATTTTCATCGGGATTATCATATATTAGTTTAATAAGATTTTTCCCAATAAAATAATCCACTTCATTACCATTAATTATTAATGGCTTCCATTCATTTTCCACAAGAACTCGTACTTTAACAACTGGTACATGTCCAACTATAAGTCTACATTTTACTTTACCTGATCTATTTAAGCTGTTTGCGTACATTTTTGCCTGCTCCAATGCATCTTGTTTACTACCCACTTTTTTATTCTCAATAATTAAATTAATATTGCTATCATCAAACAAGTTAAAAAGTAATACATCTAGTTCACCTTTAGCTATTCCATTTACTGACTCAATATTTTTGTCAATTTCTTCTATACCTGTTTCGTTAAATCGAACAATTTCTTTATCATTAATATGTTTAAGATATGCTTCTCTGACTTCGAAATCTACATTATTTTCTTTCCCTTTAGGAATTTCTACTTTCACTTTATCAATTAATATTAATTCTAGTTCTTTTTTAGGAAACTCTAACTTCTTAATAGCCATTATTTACTTCCTCCTACTATATTAGTCCTATCAATAATCTTAATAATTTCTTCACCTTGCACTGTAATTATGTATTCACCACGAAGACTGTTAAATAACCTTCCCCTATTAAGTTATTAAGGTTTTTGACTCTTTTTCTAAATTATTGTTATATAATACACCTCTAGCTTTAAAATAGCTTAAAATCTTCATTCAAATCTTATTATAATACTTATACCTCCATTAATCCATACATAATATCTAGTTTAAATGAAGAAAAAGCTATGACATACTGAATTCATTGTAAAATCATAGCCTATATTTATTATTATTTAATCAAAATATTATTAAAATCTCTTATATTGCTAACTAAAACTTAATATTCCCATCTTTTAGTAACATTTAGCTTATTTTCTCGTTTTTTCTTCTAAAATCTCACTAGCAAGCTTAAACCCCAATTTAAACCCATATGAAAAATGTATCTTTGCTTCAACTACTGAACAATGTGATTTTGCATCCATTACTCTATCATATATTTCACAATTATCTACACTTAATAATTTTATTAACTCTTCTTCCTTAGTAGTAAATTCCTTAGTAACCTTCTTGTATTCATCTGTCCATCTAAAATTCTCAAATAAATCGACTTCTCCATAAAATAATTGTTCTATCACTGATTTCATTAATAATTCCTCCTTCATTGAGTATTGAATTTCTCAATAAACAGAGTTATAATATATTTACCTCTATTTATTGTAGAGGACACTTAAGAAGTAGTGTTCTAGTTTACCGACAAGGCACTACTTCTTTTTATTTGTCCTTAGGTTCATCATCCTTAATTTAAGAATATATCAAATCTTTTTTTACAATCTCTTCTGCATAATCAAAAGCTTGTTGCCTGATTTTATATACTTCAACAAAATTATTGTTATCAGGTAATGGATTACGCTGTATATATCGACTTTGTAATTTTTCTAACCACTCTAGTGAAGTGGTTTCTATATTTTCTATATGACTATATAATCCTTCCTTTACCAACAACTCAATATACAAATTAGTTCTATGCTCCTTTAAATAACTCAATCTCATATTTCCATACTTTCCGAAATTATATCCTTCATCATCTAATATGAATATAGGATAATAAATATCATCTACTAAAATATATTCAATACCAGTATTCTCATCAATTATTCTTTTTTCCATTTACCTTCTCCCTCAAATTTATTTTTCAGATAGTCTATTGTTTATGGCATGCCTCCTTTTATAATTCGTATTCATCTTCATAGTTTTGTTGCTTTTCCCAATCCATACCTGAATTTTGCTTCATATTTGCTATTATATCTTTGGATTCAATCTTTGATAGTGTATCTTTTGATATGTTATTGTTATCATTTTGATGATTTGATAGTAATTTAGCTATTTCACCTAACCAAACGTCCTCTTACCATTTGGCGTTGTGAATGTGATGTATCTTCTTGTGTCTAACCATTTTACCTTGTAGCCGAATATTTCTTATAAAATCTTGTCTGCTTATTGAATTGAACTTGCATATATCAATTGTCTTTTCCAATTCATACTTCCAACTCTTGCCCTTTACTAAACTTCTGTATTCTCCTGTTTTTATGTGATTATTTGCTTTACCATACGTAAAGATTAAACCACATTCTCGTATAATACCATCTGAATAGTTCTTTAATTCTTGGAGCTGGGCTTAACCATTCTTATTAAACAAATTTGTTTAAGTTATTTGTATTTTACTAAACATTTTTGTTTATGTCAATAGGGTAAAAGTAAAATATTAAACTTTTTTGCTTAATATTATTGCTTTTTCTTATATCTCTTGTATAATTTAATCAAAGACTTATTTGAAATCGAGGTGAGAATTTGGCTATTGGAAACAGAATTAAAAAAGTTAGATGTTTGCGTAAGATGACTCAAAAGGAATTAGGCGTAGCTATTGGCTTTAGTGAAAAAACTGCCGATGTTAGAATTGCTCAATACGAATCAGGGACAAGGGTACCAAAGGAAAATCTATTGGTTAAAATAGCGGAAGTATTGGATATCAGCCTAGATTATTTACAAGCACCAGAACTGACAAAAGAAGCAGAACTTATACAAGCACTACTCTCTTTAGATGAGTACAGTGAAACAGATTTAAGAATCGAAGAACATAAAGTTATTGAAGATGGAAAAGAAAGTCGCCATACCATTGAATTTATGGGACTTGATGCTTTTTTTGAAGAATGGCATAACATGAAAAAAGCTCTTGAGAACGGAGATATATCGGAAGAAGATTATTTAGAATGGAAAATTAATTGGCCCGAAAATATGGATAAATAGATAACTCTAAAGCACTCTTAGCATCATTAGCAAAATGTATAAAATAAACATTCGTACCTTTAAATTATTTAAAATAAGGAGAATTAATTATGAGTAAAAAAAGAGCATTTATTAGTTTTGATATTGACCACGACGAAGGAACAAAACATATGTTAGCAGGACAAGCGAAATTACCTGACAGTCCATTTGATTTTAAAGATAATTCTGTAAAAAAACATTTAACTGGTGACTGGAAAGAAAAAGTACGAAAACGAATGGATAATATTGATGTAGTAATCGTTTTGTGTGGCACACAAACACATACCGCATCTGGTGTTTCTGCAGAATTATCAATAGCAAAAGAAAAAAATAAACCGTATTTTTTATTAGCAGCATATTCTAATAAAAATTGTACTAGACCTACTTCGGCATCATCTTCAGATAAAATCTATAATTGGACTTGGGAAAATATAAAACTATTGATTAAAGGGAATAGATAGAGGTAAAATATGAAAATATTTGTTATACACCGATTTGAAGATAATAAGAAGATAAAAAAAAGACTGAGAGAAATCAACAAGAAATTTAACAACAATATAAATTTTGTTTTTTTAGATAGCTATAACAATTTAATCTGGAAAGAAAAGGCAAAAAATGAAATTTTTGATTCAGAGGCTATCCTAGTATACAACCATGAATTTTGTATGGAATCTGAAAATGCAAAATGGGAAATAGAAATGTCTAAGGAGATACAAAAGCCAATTATTGATGCATATAATCAATCCACCAATGAAGATATTATTGCTCAATTATCAGTAATTTATAATTTTGAAGATGAATTTAACAGTAATTTCATTTCAGAAAATAATGATAATATTTTTGATCAATATAAAATGATGGTTGATTCCTCTGAAAAACTCATTGAAAGACGTCAAAAAACAAATGCTTTTTTCATCACTACTATTGGGTCTCTTTTAGCTGTTGCAACTCTTTTAATTCAAGTTGAAATACTGAAATATAATTCAATATTCATTCTGTATGGTTTTTCAGGTATTGGATTGTTGCTATGTAAATCGTGGAGAAATTTAATTGACAATTATGGAAAACTTAACAAAGCAAAATTTGATGTTATTCTTACTCTAGAGAAACAATTGAGTGCTCAAATATACCAAGCAGAATGGATTGCACTCGGTAAAGGACTTAGGCCTGATAAATATAAGTCATTTACATCTACTGAAAAAAATGTACCTTTATACTTTGGAATATTAATAATAGCATTAACCTTTATCACTACAATAATGAATTTTAACATCTTAACGACCATACCAGTTTTCTTTAAATCTTTAATATCAATTTAATATCAAACCACAAATAAGTACCACCCGTAAAACGGGTGGTTTTCTCTACCCCTATAAGGGTTATTGCCGACATGCGCCTAAAGACGCTAGCTTTAACAGTTCAAACTACAATGTCCTTGCCACCTTTGATAGCTCCTTAAGAGGCCATGTATTACTGGCTACCCCTTAAAGGGGTCTTTGTATTCTTTCACACTTAATTTATCTTTTAATATATCGTGCTTATCTTGTTCTTGTATATATTTTTTTATTGTTGCCTCATTAAGACCTACTGTACTAACATAATATCCTTCTGACCAAAAATGTCTATTACCAAATTTATATTTCAAATTTGCATGTTTATCAAATATCATTAGTGCACTTTTACCTTTCAGATCCCATAAAGCTTGATACACTCATTTTGGGTGGTATACTCACTAGCATATGCACATGATCCACCATTAAATGCCCTTCTATTATTTCTACACCTTTATATTTGCATAATTGTATTAAAATCTCTCTTACGCTTTTCTTATATTGATTATATATTATTTTTCGTCTATACTTAGGAGTGAACACTATATGATATTTACACATCCATTTAGTGTGCGATAAACTATTTGTTTTATTTGCCATTAAAATCACCATTCCTTTATTTATAATAGTAGCTTGAACACTTCTATTATCGACAGATTGGTGATTTTTTTGTATAACATTC
>JBNAIF010000130.1:0-5549 GCA_050043595.1 Nitrososphaeraceae archaeon
ATATTTTTAAATCGTTACAAAAAAAAGAATCCAGATATTGAATTATTATTGTTAGATGCAATTGACATGAAAACCAATAAAGCTTTTGATTGTATTTTTTCTAATAAAGTGTTACACCATCTTACTAAAAAAGACTTGAAAAAGTCACTTCTAAATCAAAAAAACACATTAAAAGATTCTGGATTATTAATGCATTCATTTTGGTATGGAAATAAAGAAGAATTTCATCACAATCTAAGATTTGTTTACTATACTGAAAAAGATCTTGTAGAAATAATAGATAATAATTTTGAAATAATAGAATTGAAAAGATACACAGAAATGGAAAAAGACGATTCTATCTATACATTATTGAGAAAAATTAATTGATGACAAGAACTATTTTTCATAGACTATATTATAATTAAATAGAAAAAAAACAGAAAACAATATACCAATAGGAATAATCATCTTAAAACGTAAACAATATAATTTAGATGTTTTAGGTAGAAAAAGAAGAAAAAATGTATTATGTGATAAATGCCAGATGATAAATTATGTTGAAAATCAAAAGAATGGAAGAGAAATAGTAAAGAACTCCTTTGTTAGATATTTAAACCATAAAATAAATTAATTATTTAAATTATGTTTCCAAAATATAAAATTTGACTCTATTTTTCTCACCGCTATCAGTATTACTCTCGACAAGCCCGAAGATTTCTCGAGTTCATTTATTATATTTTTCAACAATAATCTATAGATAGTTATATCAGTATTAATCTGAAAAAAATATTATTTTTATAATAATGTTAAGAAATAAAAAGTAAATTAATAAATAGATTTTTTAATATAATCATCCTCTAATGAATACAATTTTATCCTCCTACTCCAGGATTACCAGCATGGTCCATTACAAGAGTAGATTCTTCAAACTCACTTGGTAATTCTATTGATCTCGCATCATCTAAAATTATATCATATTTTAATGTCTTTTTCGCAGAATCAAAAACAGGATTGGATAATTCTACTATTGCTATATCTTGTTTTCCTTCTATTTTGTCCACTATTAATAATGCATTTGGTGGATTTACTGCAAAACTATCTTCTCCTGTTGTCCAATTACCTATAAAGTCAGATGTACTTACAGAAGTAACAATCCTGTCAGGTCTATCTGAAAACAAAATAGTCTTATCTTATACCTTATTCAATTCAAGATAATAAGCAGTTTCATTGATTTCAGAAAGTAAACCTGATTGCGCATGTTGAATAGCAAAGAATTTAGGCTGTTCTACATCTATTGTATTCTCTCCCTGTGCATAAACAATAGTAGTCAATGTTCCAATAACAAGAAATAATAACGATGACAATAACATTATTGATATTATGTTATACCCCCCGGTTGACCAGAAGTGTCTATTATTACAATCAATTGTCCAAATTTATATGGTAAATCAATAGATGTTACATTATTTGGAATTGCTTCATAATTTAATGCCTTTTTATCAGAATCATAAATAGGATTAAACAATTCAACTATTATTGTATCTTGTTGTCCTTCTCTTTCATCTACAATCAAAACAGCATTTGGTGGATTTACTGCGAAACTATCTTCTCCTGTTGTCCAATTACCTATGTAGTTTGATGTACTTGTAGACATAACAATTCTATCAGGTCTGTCAGAAAATAATATTATTTTGTCAGAAACATCATTTAATTCTAATTTATAGAAAGTTGAATTAATTTCAGATATTATTCCAGAATTAGCATGTTGTATTGCAAAAAATTCAGGTACATGCTCTGTTGCATTTTCTTCTTGGGCATTTATTGATATAGTCAATGATGTTCCAATAACAAGAATTGAAAGTATTGAAAGCAATAATACTAAAGTTGGATTATTTTTCATAATTTGAAAAACGGTTCATCATATAAAATCTATTTTACTAAAACAATAATTGGGCTTTGATATTAGAACTGTTACTGGTATTAATTCCTCCTTGAAATATTTCTTTAAAATTCAATAAGTTTCTAAGAATAAAAGCTAAATACAAGATAGTGGAACCCTATCACATGGAGGAATCTACTCCCGACCAGCTGTCTCAATTTGTAGGTAAACCCTAATGAAAAAGATCAACATTTAATTCTAATTTAATAACTATAATTTTTTTTTAAAAAAAATATTGCTACAGATTATATAAAACAAGAACAACTAAAAAAGTAATTGGTTTTAATTTTAGCAGATTTATGTAACTTAACAAAAAGGAATTATTAAAATATTAATGGAGTGATTTTGTATTCGTTTTGACTATATGTTAAAATGTATCTATCACTATCGTTGTTTGTCCAAACTCATTTGGTAGATCAATAGATGTAGCATTATCTGGGATTGTTTCATACTTTAACGACTTCTTATCAGAATCATAAATAGGACTAAACAATTCTATTATTGCAGTATTTTGTTGTCCTTCATTATCATCTACAACTATTACAGCATTAGGCGCATCAACTGCAAAATTATCTTCTCCAACAGACCAATTTCCTATAAAATTGGATGTACTTACAGAAGTAACAATTCTGTCTGGTCTGTCCGAAAACAAAATAGTTTTATCAGAAACATCATTTAATTCGAGAGAATAGGCAGTAGTGTTAATTTCTGATATTGTTCCAGAAGAAGCATGGTGAATAGCAAAGAATTTAGGTACATGTTCTGTTGCATTTCCTTCTTCTTGTCCATATACCAATGTAGTTCCTGATGTTCCAATAACAAGAACTGAGAATGTTGAAAGCAACATTAATACAGTAAAATCATTATTTTTCATTGATTGTAACTAAATAAAATCATATTTAAATTCTATTCTACTTTAACTTTATTTGGACTCCTAAACTCGTACTGCTATCGGTATTACTCCCGACGGGTTCGAAGATTTTTAGTTGCCCATTTTATTCAAAAATATTCCATAATTAGAATCTTAATTCTACTTGAAAAAATAAAAAGTATTTGTCTGTCGGTTATTACTATTATGGAATCTGTAAATAACAACCAGGGCATGGACCAAATGAATCCGTAACTAAAGTAGTCTGTCCAAAATCACTCGGTAATTCTATAGATGTAACATTATCTGGAGTTATATCATACTTTAATGTCTTTTTATCTAAATCATAAACAAGATTAAACAATTCTACTGTTGCAAAATCTTGTTCTTTTTCTTTAACTAATACGTCATTTGGTACATCACCACATAACTATCTTACGTTTTTGTTCGTGTTATGATTTTATGTTACTGCCATAGAAATAATCTGCACATCTTCTCCATTTGAATATGACAAAAGTGTAGAATTATTCGTTGATGTTAAACTAGGACTAGATATTGTTTTAGATTCAAATATTTTCTCATCAACTATTTCTCCATATCTAATGACTACAATATTTAGATTTTTAGAATATGATTCTAAATTATTATGAGCTTCATCTGGAGCTGTAACAAAGGAAATCCAGACATTATTATTTGAATCTACATTTAAATCCATATTTGTATGTGTTATTGCTACAAAATCCGCAACATGAATAGGAATTGGATTTTTAAATGTATCTCCTCTATCCTCCGAATAAGTATAATAATATCCTGGTCCATTAGTTCCATTTCCAGTAAAGTATGTCACATGAAGTATACCGTCCTGACTAAACTGCATACCTGGACCGGTTGATGGACATCCATTCATTATCCAATTTCTTTCTTGAACTTCCACTGGTTTTGAGTATTCTAAACCTTTTCCATTATCAGTTGTATGTGAAACAAGGATGTCTCTTGTAGTTGAATATATAGGAACTTCAATTAATCCCTGATTTATTGCATTTTTATCATCAAAATAATCTGATTTTTTCCAATCTTCAATATATTTGTCAGCAAAATCATTCATTGTTACATCAGTTCTATTACTTGTTCTCCATGAAAAATATATTTCTCCATCTAATCCCTTGGTTGTTGCAATATCACAACATTGACATCCTTCTTTATCTAAAACCAATTTTTGAAAGCTTTTTCCATTATCATTTGAACGTAAAATGTTTATCTGTGTTTTCCAATCTATTTCATCCGTATTGTAATTTATTGCAGAATTATTTATTGTAACCAGATCATTGTCTACATATGGAATTAAAATTGTTCCATTATTTGAAATTGCCAAATCTGCATATAGTTTCTCACTAATACTTTCATTTTTTGCAGGTTTGATGGTTTTTTCAAAACTTGCTCCTCCGTCGATTGAAATTGCTAATCGTAGATCCCCTATACCCCAAAATTTTTCTGTTGGTTCTATTCGTATCCATCCAACATATATATCTCCATTATCGGAAAATCGAATTGGTGGTGCAATTCCACTGTTATTTGTATCACCTTCCATGCTGTTCACTCTAGTCAAATTCGAAAATGAAATACCATTATCTCCAGATTGCATCATATATAAATTAGTAGACCCATTTAAAGTTCTAAAAAAAACACTAAATGTCTTATTTAATTTTGAATCATAAGCAATACTGGGTTCAGTAGCATTATTTAAAATGAAATTATTAATTACCTGGATATCATCTTTTTGTGCTTCTAATACATTAGGTAGTAAAATTATGACTAATGAAGTAGAGAACAATATGGCTGCAATTATTGTTGCTATCTTTATTCTCTGTCTAACAATCATTTTATTATGTTGATATTTCGTCTATAGAAAAGATTTTGGTACATTCTACGAATGCACCAAATTACTAATATATTCATACAGTAATATCATTAAATAAAAAAAGAAATGTTATGACTAGAAATTTTTATTTTATTTTTTTGTTACCTGTGTTTATTACTGTAACTTTTCTTTTATCTCAAAATATCAATGCAATTATAGATAATGATATTCAATACCCTCAATCTCCTTCATATTCTGCAAAAGATCTTGTTGGTAATATTGTAAATCTTGATGATTTTAAAAATAATTATACAGTATTAATTAATGTATGGGCTACATGGTGTGGACCATGTAAAGAAGAAATGCCAGGATTAGAAAAACTTTACAAGCAATTTTCATCATCCGGTTTGAAAGTAATAGGAGTTTCAATAGACAATTCTAGGGCAGACAATCTTGTTCAATCTTATATTAATAAAATTGGAATTACTTATGATATTTGGAGGGATCCAAATGACATATTCTCTATGACCTTCAAAACAATAGGAGTTCCAGCATCCTTTTTAATTAATCAAAATGGTGAAATAGTCCATAGATGGAATGGACAATTTGATCCTGTTTCTGTAGAAACTAATAATTTAGTTACTAATACATTACTTGGTTCAGAAACTTTAGTAAATAAAACTGATACTAACTCTTCGGCCGATGTAAATTCTTACATTTCCTCTGAGTTAAACCAATATTCCATACCTGATAATGACAATATTAAAAACTATTTATTGATCGGCATTCCCATTGCATTTTTAGCTGGATTGTTGAGTTTCCTCTCTCCATGTGTTTTGCCATTAATCCCTAGCTTTATAGCATTTATTACTGGAATGAGTTTAGATGATCTTAAGTCAATT
>JBNAIF010000131.1:0-3772 GCA_050043595.1 Nitrososphaeraceae archaeon
ACCCAAGTCACTGCTTGCATGGTCCAGACCAAAAAAGAATATCTATCTTCCAGTATATCCTTGGTCTGAACTCGCTATGCAAGGCAACTAATTCATTCGAGGAATATTCCACTAGATTATGACAAAGATTTATCAAAACTAAAGATTATGAACACAAAAATGAAAGACACTTTTTGTAATAATACACTCCGCAAATTCAAGAATACTCAGATCAATGGTTAAACATAGAAAGAAATAACACACTAAGCATAAATAATTGAAAACCATATAATTAATGATTTCAAATTGTATGATGAATAAGTTGGTGAAACTAAGAAGAAATGAATAACTCCGAAGCAATAAAGACCATTTCTGAAATAATAAATAGAAGATACAACTCATTGAACCAAATTATAGCAGAGATATTAGAATGGAATGATGATATCATTATTATTTTGAATTCCTCCAGTAAATCACAAGAAAAATACAGTATAAACTACGAACTATTCAAAGAAATAGAAGAATTAACTAATTGTATTTTGAAAAGCATAGAGATAATGCCTACCTACAAGAATCCAAAAAATATGTTAACTCAAAAAATCAAGAATGTTCCTCATATTAATATAGTATTGAAAAATCCACAAATAGGTGATGAATATTACTTTGAGACACTTAATATAAATAAAAATAAATAGTGACTGACAACTTTTAAGATCAAATAAAAATAACTTACTATCAATTTGCTGGTAGAAAGTAAATAATAAAATGCGATATCACAATAATATCAACTAACTATTACTTATTTTTGTGCTTAAATTTAATCTATATTTTCATTTATAATGGATGACTTTGATGGTATTCACATCATAAGAAAACAGAAAATGGACTTGATGAATGAAAACGGTCCATCTAACAAGAAATACTCCGATGATGTAAAGAGTGATCCATACTTGGGTAAGATGAATCACCCTTGGTTTAGTAACAACAGTGTAGGTCGTATCGTGGTCAAAGATATAGTCTTAATAGAAATATGAGAGTTTGAATTAGACTAGGTCAACTTCTCAGAATATGATTGACGATAATCATTATTTTATTCCATCATTTCTTGACATAGTTTTTTGAATTTCAGCTCGAGTATTAGAATCACTGACTGAATTACTAGAAAAAGTGTAATTACATTCAAAAATCTCTGATGTTATGTCTTTTTTACAGTCTGGACAAATAAATATAAAAACTTCACCTATTCTCAATTTAGAAAACTCTTGATATTCTTTTGTTCCTGAAAATAATGTTTGTCTAAATTCTTTCTTACATTCTGGACAATCTATCTCAATTTCTGCCACACTTTTATTGATGGTTATCAATAACAATATAGGCTAAAACTTGTATATAATTATATTAGTTCAAGTTTTTTCGTATACTATTTGCATTGTAGGACATCCAAAATCTAATGATTTCACTGGATTTCAATGCACTCTTTATTCTTTATTTACTATAACCACACACTATTTTTTTACAAGAATTCACTCACGCAACAACAGTAATGGTTGTATTATCTTTGTAACATTCATTACAACAATAACTGTTTAATTTTCATCAGTAAAATTATATCGTAACTCTTATCTATTATTTTCACTATATTCTACTACATATCCTAGTGATATCAAATCTCAGTAATGGTTGTAACATTAAGTTGACTTTCTATTCCTATACAACCATTACTGATTATTTTTAATCAAAATATCCATTTTTTATCATATTTTTGAGTAGAGTATTTAAACCAAATTTTGAAAAGAAAGCATTTTTAGTTCAAGTTTTTCTTGAATTAAATTGCATTATAGTTCAGTGCATTGACATTACTTATTAACCATATTTCCTATAGTTATGTGCCAAAGACATTCGACAACCACAGTAATGGTTGTATTTATCGGCATTGTATTTTGTTACAACCATTACTGTTTAATTTTTACAATGAACATTCTATCATAACTCATCTCTTATCTTCACTATACTATATTACATTCCTTCGTAATATCAAATTGTGGTAATGGTTGTAAAATTGAGTTGATTACTCTATTTTCTTTACAACCATTACTGTTCTATTCGAATTTCGTAAATTATTAATGAAAATATTGCCAACAGCAACAAGAATCTAATACGCAGTTAGGACAATTGTTAGGAGAATTACTTGTCTTGCATTCTAGTATATCACATAAACAGTCTGCACATTTCATCAATATAACAATAATATACCATACAGTATATAAACAGGAATAGTTTTAGTTCAACCTTTCCTTGAAGCATGCAGTAATTCCCTAGATTTTTAATTCAAATAATATTGAAACATCAGATTAATACTGATATCTATATGTGTCCCTCCATGTAAATGAATTTGTAACTATTATAAATAATCAAATAATAATATAATTTAATATAAATTATAAATTAGTATTTTCAGTATATAATTATAATAAAAAATATTATTCTGAATTTTATTTTAGATATTTTTATAAGATTTTTTATAGTAATATATGGTAGAGATTCTTCTACAAGTTATGAAGTAGAGAATGTTCAGACTGATCTCATAAATACAATGTTCTACTTTGACTTGCATGGTTTCCAAAATCAAAATCGGAATTTTGGGTGTGTTGATTTTTGCAACAATGATGATGTTAGTTCCAGCATCATTAGCAGATGTTTATGCATCAGAAAAAAAAGACAGATATTATGACAAAGAAAGATACTATTATGAAGACGATAGACATTATGAAGAAAATGATGACTATGCCTATGATTCATATAAATACAATAAAAAAGATCCAATTGTAAAAGTAAGTAAAGAGTTATTCATATGTAATGATGTATTGAATGAAGCCGATTCCTTTAGATGTACAACAGACTTTGATAATCCAATAGGACCTAGTAGTGAAGGATTTGATGAAACTTATTTGAATTGTAACGGAGAAACTAATGAGGGACTTCCACTTGAAATATGTCGTGGTATAGATACAACAGAATATGCTGTTGAAATTTTCACAAACTTTGCAACCGTACGTGACCTAACACCTGAAGGCACTGCAACAAATCTAGACAAGTCCTTTTTTGCAGTAGTAGAAGATGAACCAGATGACATAATAGATACAGATAACAATTGTTTTGCAACAGATTTCAGAGATGGTATGTTCTATGTTAAGGAATTTGAAAATTCGACACATTTCTTGAATGCAAATTATGAAACATGTCAACTATATGTAGGAGAATGTGATGGAATTATACATCCAGGTGAAATCAAAGAATGTACAGTACAAAATTACATATATGGTGGAGAAATTGGGTCAATACCAAAAGACAATAATGGTGAAAATGGTTAAGAAATGATAAGTTCATCATCAATATCAAATGAAGAATATTATTACCAAGATGAATAAAGAAACCACCGATAATTAATAAACTATTTCACAAATACCACTCCTTATTTTTTTTCCAGTTAGAAAATATTATTAGAAACTTTTCTTGATTGATCTTTGGTATGAAGGTCTTTTTATTTTTAATACCAGTAGTTTTAATGATATCTGTTTCTTCTGTTTATGCACAGAATACTCCAGATGCAGGCCATGACGAAGCTACACTTATGGGGGAATTTTTAATTGAAGAAGAAGAAAGTTTGCAAATTACAAGTTCCAGTAAAACAGCCGATCACATACCTAAATTTCTGGCAGTCCAACATGCTCAATCAGGCTCAATATCTGAAATCAACGAAACTGCATATTTACTCGAATTAAACGATGTGTCA
>JBNAIF010000132.1:0-3732 GCA_050043595.1 Nitrososphaeraceae archaeon
ATTGATTCTGTAAATATATTTAAGATTATTTCACAATTTTTAGATGTCAAAATTAATCAAAATATTGCAATCACATATGTCTTTAATTTCATGATTGCCAACTCAAAAGTTGTTATTTTATTGGTCTATTTATGGTTCAAATCACTTTTGGTTAAAATCAAATTTGACTGATCTTCTATTTGGTGATGTTCATGTCATAGTAATGAATATTAAATAGTTTATAAAATTTCAATAAATGTTATTTACTATAACAACAAATTAAAGTATATGAATAGTGCTACTTTCATACCTTTCGATCATTCTAGAAATAATCTCTAAATAAAAAAAGTAGATTTGTAGAAATAATAGATAAACATTATACGAGTTGGATACATTATTATAATTGATTCTGATACTATTACATTTAGATGAGTTTTAATTTAAGTTCAATTCTATTTTTTAATTTACATATATAATGTAAAGTTATATTGTTTTCTTCACGCAATAATTAGATTTTAATAAAATTAACAAGTCTTCTAATCCTAAGTTTAAATCAAATATACAAGAATTGTATTGATGAATAATATTGAAAAATGTATCAAAATTTTTCGATATCGAAAAATATGGATTATTCATAATTGAAATGATCATTTTCTAAAAGTAATTCTTGAAACGAACGCCTACTGGTTGAATTAAGTAATAGTGTGATATACAATTTATTGTTCCAATTCAACCCAACATTGGTAGTTAATATTTTATACTGTAATATAATATTTCTGTTATTAGGAACATTAAATAATCTAATACAGAGCAATTTTCATAGATATTAAATTAATTTTAAAGTGAATTTGTAGTTATATAATATTGTCATTATTCTTTCAATTTTATTTTATATATTATTTTTTCAAATTGGTACAATAGATCTTCATATTTTTCATCCTCGTCATCACTGTAAACCCATTCTGATTCAGAATAATCCGAAATAGCTCTAGAAAGTAGATTAATTGTATATTTATTAACATTATTTATTACATTCAAACCATTAGTCTCTAAAATCCTGAATAATGTTCTATAATCTTCCAAAGTATCCTTTTCATGACTTTTTTCATTATCCATCAAAAACTTTTTGATTTCTTCCATTTCAAATAATAATGAAGCTTTAACTGAATCTAATTCTTCCCAGTTACTAAATTTAATATCGCATTGGTTTTTAGTTCTCTCTTTATTAAAAAATTCCATAATTATATATTTTAAATATAATTAATAAAATTATCTGTATTGATAGAGTAATTACAATTGAATTCAAAAGTTTCAAAATAGTAGAGTTTTATTTTATAAAAACAATTACTAAATTTATATGTAATTAATAAATGAAGTTAAATCCATTTATATTAAAGTTTCAATTTATTAGAACTAAAATAATTATGATTTTCTTATTATCCACCTATCTTTTATTTCTCTTAGATTATTTTTAAATTCGCACAAAAGTTCTTTCTTATTTTCAGATAAACTTATAACCAAAATTCCATTTGTAATTTTATCATCATCATATTTATCATATTTTTGTGCAACATGCTTATCTTCTGAATTTTTCCTCAATTTTCGACCCCCAGTCCCAATTGTTACACATACCCTTCCGTCAACATCGTTATATTCGTCATCATCATCGCTGACGACAACAGATTTCCATGCTTTACCATTTTCATAATTTAGTGGTTTTAACGGAAATGTTCTCATATAACAATGATTATGTCCAGTCAGAACTAGATCCACACCATTTTCATCAAATAACTTGTGATAATATTTATAGAATTTTTTGTACGCTTTATGGTGATCCTCTTTTGTATATACACTAGGCCAATGATAGCAAACTATAATCCAATCATATAGTGGGTTGAGTTTAGCTGCTCGTAACTTTTCTGCTACAAACTGATGTTGATCAGAACCTGCCATAAAATCTTCTTGAGAATTCATCATAATAAATTTTATATTTTCCTTTTCAAATTCGTAATATCCTTCACCTCCTCCAGTTTTCAATATTTCAAATGCATCTCGAAGATCTTTAACTCCATTTTTATCGCGCTCATCGTGATTTCCAATAACTGGAAATATATTATTTGGATATAATTCTTGAAATTCATTTTGGATTTTTCCTATCCATCTAGACACATTCTCATCATAATCTAAATCGCCAAGAGCTAAGATAAAGTTTGCATTCGTTTCTTTTATGTTCTCAAATACTTGATAGTCATGATCCAGATAGTCATCAAAATCCCCAACTGCAGCAAATATTATTTTATTTAAATTTATAATTAAATTATTTTTTGTTTCTGCTCTTTCAATCCATCCATTCTCTATATTCTCAGATGTAGTATAAATAATGTGATCGGTGTTATTTAATTCTATTTTTACATTGGAAAAATTTCCTGAATTTAAATTTTGAAACTCCTTATCATGATCATTTATTGTTTGTATTCTAATCGATCTTGTTTTGTTATCTTCAATAACAATCCTAATATTTTTTATGTATTCAGTAAATTTTACATCATTTACTATTATAGTAATCGGTTTATTAATATTTGAATTTTTATTAGATATTAAAAGAATAAACGTTTCTCCACTAAATAACGTTGAACCATTGCTATCAACAACGTTAATATTTTTTTTAATAACCATGTCAAGTTAATAATAATATAATTTAATAAAGTTTTTTATTCTCCATTTTTATGAAATAAAAAGATCAATTTAAAATAATTGAAAATATAGATAATATCAGTATACAAATAATACCAAATATATTCAACTTATTTTTTTACATAAAAAATATTATTATTTGTTGTTCTAAAAAAAATAAAATTACATCTATTCTCTACCTGCAAATCAAAATGGTACAAATACAGTTACAAATTTCCAGAAAATCCCATATATTCAATTAGGCAATATTTGCAATGAATAATATCAAACAAGTTTAGAGATCTTGTTGCCATATCTTTGAAACGATCAAAACTTGGATAGTCTTTGGATCCGAATCTAGAAGTATAGAGGTTAAATTAGTTAAAATGAAAATTAATTTCAGTAATGACGAGGAAACAAATCTTACGATAATTAAGACAATCACTATTTGTAAACAAAATTTAATTGTTTTACTCATTTTTGAATTTTATTTTAAAGTTGTATTTTGATATGTATTTTAGAAATTTTCGAGATCGATAACATACGATAATATTTAATAATCAGAGTTAACTTAATTTCTTAAATGAGTATAGAACAAAAAATTATGTTAATTTCAGATTCTGATAAATCATTGGAAAAATCAGGACACGAATTAAGTATTACCTTTAATAGTATTCATTCTGATAATAAGGAAATTATCGCGATAAAAAAAGACAATGAAGAATTCAAGATTAAAAATAAGTACGCTAAAATTATAATTCAATTTCAAGATAGAACTTGTATACAAGCTTCCATGCTAACTAATCCTGACGAAATGAATAATATTTTAGAAGGAGAATTTTCTTCGATTCAAATAAAAGAATTTTCAAATTCCAATAGTGAAAAACAATTTACCGTTACAACTACATCAAATGAAATTTTAGATAAATTTAATTTTCGATTTAATATATTGAGGATAAAATATACAAGTGAAATAGATCCCTACAATCTCTTATATGACTCCAATATTCATGGTAAATGGAATAACGGACAGAAAAGAACGATCAGGGATAAAGAAGGTGATCAAACCCCTAATGGGAA
>JBNAIF010000133.1:0-8506 GCA_050043595.1 Nitrososphaeraceae archaeon
AAATTGTTTCTTACATTTTCAGATATATTTCATTGTTTAACTTGACTGAAGCCTTTGAGTCAACTATTACCACAAATCATACAATTATTTAGTATTCATTGTTGATATTATTCCGAACAATACTAACAATCTACTTTAATAGTTCATTTACATACAGGAAGGAGTACATCCACACTGAGAAAAACTCATCTCTTTTGAATTATCTTTGTCAAAAAGATAAAAAGTTGCACTTGGCAAAAATTTTGTTGATATTTCTCCTAAAAATGATGATAATTTAAATTTATGACTAGACATACCCATAATAACAAATAAAGATATTTAAATTTATGTTATTTAATATTAAATTATATACATAGTGGCGTTAAGATAAGTAGTAACTGATATAGCTGAGAATGTTCTAAATATCATATGGAAATTAAATTTGAAAGAAAAAAAACATTACTATTATTGTGATGTATTCTTGTTATTCTTTCACTATTATATGCAACTAATCTCTTACTATTGATTTTGTTTTTTGGATCTATATTTATCATTTTAATGTATTTGAATTTTTTAGAAATAAATTAACTTTTGTACGTTTTTGTTTTTAGAATAGTGTCTATCTGAAATCTATCCTTAATATCATAATACTATGTATCTTATTGTTTACCAATTGTCAAGCTATGTTAGTGTTTTGTAGTAAAAAACAATGATATAACTAATGATATTGTTATTGTTGTTTTTATTATCCAAAAAGTTGTATAGAATTTTAAAGATCCTTGTAGGCTACATTTCATAGTCAATAATAGTATAGAACGATAATGCGAATGTCATATATACAATATTCTATTTTTGTTAATATGTTCAATAATAAACTTGGCATATTCAGTATATTATTATTTGCAACATTGATGTTGATTCCAGCAACATCTTTAGTGAATGCACAAGAATATGATCCATATTATGAGGACAATGGATATTATGGAGAAGAAGGTTACTATTCCAATCCATACAGAGATGGGAAAGATCCTATAGTTAAAGTAAGCAAAGAGTTATTCATTTGTAATGACGCATTGAACAGTCCAGAATTGTTTAATTGTGTAACAGAATTTATTAATCCAATAGGACCTAATTCGGAAGGTTTTGAAGAAAGTTATACGGAATGTACTGAAGAAACATGTCTAGGTATCGATACAACAGATTATGCTGTTCAAATTTGGAAAGATTTTGCAGTAGTACGTGATCTTACGTCTGAAGGCACTCCAGTAAATCTAAATAAGTTTCATTTTGCAGTAGTAGAAAATAGACTAGATGGCATAATATCTACATTAGGTGGATGTTTTGCTACTGGTTTTACAGATGCTGTAGATTTTGATAAAGAATTTCAAAATTCTACGCACTTCTTGGATGCAGAATACAATGTATGCTCATTATATATAGGAGACTGTGATGGCACTATATATCCTGGTCAAATCAAAGAATGTACAGTACAAAATTATATTTACCAAGGAACAATTAATTCAGTATAAAAAAATAACGATGAAAATGGTTTATCAGGTCAAGCAATAATAACTCCATAAGCAATAACCCACAAAGAATATAATAAATAAAATACCAAGACAATAAAACAACAACAATTTTTTTATTTTCTCATATTTTTATAAAAGTCAATAACTAAAATATTATCTTTATTCTTCAGAATAAGACACACTATTTTATCAACTCTCTATAACATGAATTTACTTTAAACATATTACGGTTTAGTGTTACATCATCACAAGAGGAAATTATTTCAGATGTAGAAAAGGATATTTCACATCAATTAATACCGATTTAATTTTTGAAGTTATAGTATTGTCTGCTTGTACCTTAGATAGTACGTTTTTTTCTTTTATATAAACAAATATTGTTAAGATTCTATAAATACATTATAGATAAATTTATCCAAATTAAGTATTATTTTTATAGACTCATTAATTATTTTCTTGGTCAAATCATTATTGAAATGTTGATATTGTTATTTCATGGGTTTTAGAAAATTGTAACAACAAGATTATATGCTAAATGTTTTTCTTATTTATAATGCATGTTGACCTAGAGTATTCTAAAATAATAGGTGATCCAATTCATGGTTGTGTTCCATTGACAAAATTGGAATACAATATGTTACAGTTGCCCACACTCACTAGACTACATTTCATTCGACAAAGCGCGCTTGCATGTTTTGTATTTCCTGGAGCAGTTACTACTAGATTTAGTCATGTTGTAGGAGCTCTTCATACAGGTGGAAAATTAATCAACCAGTTATTATATGGAATATCTGAAAAAGATTTTAAAGATTTATTTTCAGAAATTGATCCTAGTTTAGTTGTAAAAGCAGTACGTTTGGCATGTCTATTTCATGACATTGGACATGGTCCCTTTTCCCACTCCGCCGAGGAAACAATGCTTAGAGTTACAAAAGAGCAACACAATAAAGAAATTCAAGAGGCAAAAATATTATTTAATGAAACTAACGAAAATAAGTTACCTATTCATGAATTTTTTTCTTACAAATTAATAAAAAATGGAGAAATTAAAGATGAGATCATCAATAAAGAAGGAGCTAAACAAGGTCAGATATTAATTGACTTTGTATCTTCATTATTAATAAAATCTAAAATCGATCACAATTTTGATTCGCCAGGATATTCACTACTAAGAAAATTAATTTCTAGTCAATTAGATGCAGATAGGATGGATTATTTATTAAGGGATAGTTTTATGTCTGGAGTAAAATTTGGTTTAGTGGATATTGATCGAATAATAACAAACATGAAAATAGTAAAAAGTTATGATGGAATTTATAATATTGCTATAAATGAGCGTGCATTAGGAGCCGTCGAAGATATGCTTGACGCAAGATACAAGATGTATAGATGGTTCTACAGTCATCATACTGTAGTAGGATTAAACGAATTACTTAAAATAGCAATAGATATGTTAGCTGAAGACCCAAATATTGGTAAATTATTTCACTGGACCGAATATAAAAACGGTTATTCCACTGATGATTATATTATTTCCAGGTTAATTGAACAAACTAATAATGATAAATTTCTGAAAGTAAAGGGATTGATAGATAGAAGATATCTTCCACTTTCACTTTTCAAGTCTACTCAAGATTTTGCTAGAATTGTAACAAAAGTTGAACAAAAATTGATTATACATCATGATGATGATACTATACGAAAATTAATTATTGAAGCCTTTAAATCTGAAGATGTAGGAATTGTTATAAAAAATAAACTCGATGGTGATTCTTCATTAAATAATTGCGAAATCTTTCAGACACAATTAAAAATGAAACCATATGAGCCATTGTCTCAAAATGATCAAATTTATCTTTATAGAACAGAAGAAGATAATCTTTGCGAATTATTATCTGAATCAAGATACTTTAAAAAAATAAATGAGGAATGGACACAATATCGTGGACTCTATTTATTTTATCTTATTCCAGGAGAAAAAAGGGAAGAATTTTTAAATCTAAGAGAACGAGTTATGGAAATTATTACTTCGACTATAGCCGACCACATTAGACAATCTTAGTCTGATTTTTCTTTAAAGTTCTTGCATATTCAAATGCAGAATCAGGTATACTAATTTCTATATCTTTTTTAAGATAGACCTGAGCCATTAGATTAGGGGAAGATGTATGGAATATAAAAATTTTCGTATGAATATACACAAAGAAGTATGTATATTCATACAATATTATGATTTTCTTAATGTTGATTTATCAGAAAAAGTCCCAAGAACGGATAATTCATAATCAGGAGAGATAAACAAAAACCAAAGAATCAGTTTACCAGTCTAATATTGTGTTTTTACAATAAATACTTAATTAATAATATTTTTCTTGTAATTATTAACTTTCTACTTATACAATATGTGGTCAGTGGTTTGTGAAACTAATCTGACCTAAATTTTGGTCTCGTTTTTTAGATGAAAATGTAGAAATAATTCCAAAGAATATTAATATTTTTTTCAAATCAATAAAATAAAAAATAATGTTGTTAAAAAATAGAAAATAGAGGAGTTAGTTAAGGCAATACATTTGCTAATACTACATAATCATCTATTATACATTGTTGTGTTTCAGTATCTTGTATCATTATTTCTCCAGTACATTGTTCACTAAAGTTAACACATGTAGTTTGTTGTAATATTTCTTGTCCAGATGAAAATGTTCTGATGTCTCCCGTATCAAATCCTGAATCTTGACATATTTTTGATACTGATGGCAAGTCTATAATGGATACTGAATTACTAATATCATTAGCAGTAAACACACGCTGTCCATCTGAGTCAAATGCTATTGCAATTGGAGCATCCCCACCAGAAGCAAAAAGGTCGACGTCTGTTACTGCATTATTGTTGTTGAGGTCTATAATGGATACTGAATCACTATCGAAATTAGCAGTAAACACACGCTGTCCTGCAGAGTCAAATGCTATTGCAAATGGTAAAACGCCACCAGAAGCAAGAAGGTCGACGTCTGTTACTGCATTATTGTTGTTAAGGTCTACAATAGATACGGAACTACTACCTGCATTAGCAGTAAACACACGTTGTCCTGCAGAGTCAAATGCTATTGCAAATGAATTCTCTCCACCAGAAGCAAGAAGGTCGACGTCTGTTACTGCATTATTGTTGTTTAGGTCTATAATAGATACTGAATCACTTAAGAAATTAGCAGTAAACACACGCTGTCCTGCAGAGTCAAATGCTAAAGGAAAAGTAGGCAAACTGAAAAATTCTATATCACCTACACCTACATTCTCTACATTTATTATTGCATTTTCCACTATTTGTTCAAAAGACAAGAGTTCAGATACTTGATACGGCCCTGCTCCTAGTTCAACATCTTGTATTGTATTTATTAAAGCAGGAAAAGTAGAAGGCGTAGGATTAGTACCATTAACTATTATTTCAAATCCTGCATCAGATACAAATGGACAATCATTATCTTCAGTACATTGTGCATAGTTTCCCGAATCAGATGTTTCAAATGATATCTGTTCTCCTTCTTGTTGTGGTTCTATTATACAATCAATAGTGTCTTCAATGTCACATACAAACCAATTCTTTGTTACATTTAGTCCAGTAAAAGGACATTCCATTCCTTGCATGATATAAGTACCATCAGGACATTTTTGTGGACAGTTTGTTTCATCAGTCACTATAAATCCAGAGTCAGAACATTCTATTAGACACTTTTCATTTTGATCGTAATCGTTTCCGTAATTATGGTCATCACAAAATAATGGTTTATCTTTATATGGTATTGGAATTTTATTTTCTATTATTATAACAGGTCTATTCTTATTTTCTTCTTTCTTATCTGGTTCATATGAGTTATTATAGTCATCTTCATTTATAGAATTGTCATAATTTTCATATAATCTGTCATTATTTTTGTATACATAATAATAACCATCATCATCTTCATAATAATAATTATTTTCTTGTGCAAATGCAATTCCTATATTACTATTTGTCAAATATGATAAAATTGATTTTTCTTTTTCCGTTAATGATAATGATAAATTAAACATAGTTCCAAAATATAAGAAAATACTAAGCAATGATATAACCAATACTTTTTTTTTCATCAATTATATACACGATAATCATAAGTTGCTTTACTCATTTAAAAATTAGGTCATATTCTTATCTTCTAAAAATCTTTTATTTTATTCTCATTTATTAACTAGTAATATTAAATATAAAATTATTAAGATACTGTTTATAGTGACTATTACTTGTAAAAAACGACGAATGTATGTTTCTAGATTTATCGATGTAATAATTAAACATAATTATTTTATGTTAATTAATCAAAATATTTTCTATTTTGTTTTTCTAGTTTGCAATTATGATATTTGATAATTTTTATCATTAAATAATTTAAAATTATAATCTGTATATTAGAAATAGACTAACAACCCTAATTTAACTGACTTCTTGTACTTTATGGGATCAGTGGTTTGTGAAACTAATCTGATCTAAATTTTAGTCTTTTTTTAGATGAAAATAGATAAAAACAATTCCAAATACCATTTCAAATCAACGATTATAATAAAAAATATTGTAGAATTTATGATAGAGGTGTCAAATAATGACCAATTCCAAATTGAATATATTTAGAAAAGATTATCATATCTGTCCTGACTCTTTTGAATGTTTCTCCTATTCAGTTATTCCAAACGATCCCGATAATCAATCATCGAAATGAATAGTAGCAACTGTACAAGGTGAATCTATCTCTATTGGATCATGACTGTCAGGTGGACAAGGTTTAGGTAGGGGTTGGATGGGGGTGGACCAGGTAGACCCAATAGATCTTGAAGTAAAATACTGAATTGACCAGATGATTCTTGTAAAATACTGAGTGAAAATCCATCAAATCCATTCCATTCAGACAGTTGTTGTAGTCCGGTTTTTTCCAAATCATATTCGTATTTATCATCATTATAGTATCGATCATTGTCATATTCATATTGATAGTCATCATAATGTCTTTTCTTTTCTTCATGATAGTAGAAACAATCTCTACTATCATTATCTACTTCACATATTGTAGGAGAATCTATACTTTATATTACCGTGAAAAATCTAGTACAAATACCTTTATAAAAGTTCTATATAAAATTATAAAATAATATGTTCTTTTTTCTACTTTATGAATTATATATTCATGACTTTAAATTAGACATAACCATATTTATCAGATATAAAGACTTAATATGATGATCGATTGGTCTAAAGGAGCGATACGCGGAATCCGTGTATAACCTTATAATTAAAGAAAAAATTGAATAGGAAATAAAGAGTAGTTTATTATTCTTTTGTTTTAGTATATTTTTAGTTAAAGTTACCTACTGCAACAGAGAATGGTGTAGGACCAAGTCCTCCAACTGTAAACTCAGTTGATGTACCAAAACTGCCGGTACCATCACCCAGAAATACAGAGATCTCGTTGGAGACAGCGTTAGCAGTAACAATATCTAAATTAGTGTCTGCATTAAAGTGGCCTACTGCAACAGAAGCTGGTTCAGGATCAAGTCCTCCAACTGTGAATTCAGTTGATGTACCAAAATTGCCGGTACCATCACCTAGAAATACAGAGATCTCGTCAGTGTTAAAGTTAGCAGTAACTATATCTAAATTAGTGTCTGCGTTAAAGTGGCCTACTGCAACAGAAGCTGGTCCAGGATCAAGTCCTCCAACTGTAAACTCAGTTGATGTACCAAAACTGCCGGTACCATCACCCAGAAATACAGAGATCTCGTCAGAGAAAACGTTAGCAGTAACTATATCTTGTCCGACATTAATTATTACATTTTCAATATTGCATAATAAATTATTATCACCTCCTATTGCAGTACCCATACAGTCTTCGCTTAATTTTGAACACATAAAGAGATCAGAACCAAATTGAGGAAGATTTCTACCTGCTTCAAATGGTGGCAGACATTTCTCAAATCCAGTAACAAAATCTTTTTCCATTATAGAGTAAAATCCTTCTTGTAATGTTACATTAATTGGAGTTTGAGATTCTAAAAATATACTTGGATTAGTATTGTTTCCCAATGCCATAATTTTAGCATCTGGAATGTTGTCGCAAGTTTGTTGTCCTACTCTATTAGGATCACAGTCCGTAGTTTTATTTACTGTAATTATTTGGGTTGCAGCAATATTTCCACATAATATTTCGTCTGTAACAATAGCACCTTCATTAGCAGTTCCAATACCACAAACTATACCATTTGTAACATTACATAATGCTAAATCAGATACGTGGATACCTGCTTGTAAAGAATCTTGTGGACATGTTTCATATATCTTACAATCAGTTGTTGTATCCATTGCATATACACCTGGTAAGTCAGTATCATCTGCACATTTATTGTCGTCATTTGGTGCTTCACATAACATTTGGTCTGTAACTATTGCACCTTCCATTGGGCCTCCCATACATTGGAATAATTCTACTTCTGGTACGTCTAAATTACATAAAGTAGAATCTGCTACTTTTACTGGTTGGTCACCTAATGCCATACCTAATGGAGTTCCTGCTTCACATGTTGTAAATCTGTCACAGGTTGCTAAATCATTAGTGAGCATTCCTGGCAAATCAGTCACTGGACCACACGCCTCTACACCTTCTAATATTGTATTACATACTGCTTGATTGTTTACTGCAAATCCTTCAAAGACTCCACTTTGACATATTTCAATTTCTGGAACAGATAATTGACATAATTGAACATCTGCTACTTTTACGGGTACAAGTGTTCCTAAAGATTCGCCTAATGGTGAATTAGCAGCACATTCTTCAAATATATCACATTGATTTTTGTTTGTTACTAAAACACCTTCCAAGTCAGTATCTACTGGACATTTTTTGGCTGCAGTTCCTGGTTCAATATCACAGATTTCAAGATCCATAACATATGCTCCATCAAGTGTTGTACCAAAT
>JBNAIF010000134.1:0-21469 GCA_050043595.1 Nitrososphaeraceae archaeon
GCATGGTATAACAAACGCAAAATTAGCTACATATGAAGGCAAGTATCCTAATTCACTATTTAACAAAGGGGTACGAGCAAAAAATGAAGATCATATAGGTCACGTTTTCAAGGAAACGGGCGATAAAATAATAGTATTTGGAGATGAGAATACAAGATATGACATTCCAAAATCTAAAATTTTAGCTGTCGGTATGAATGTAATTATTGATATGGATTTTCCATTATTAATTATGTATAAAATGAATAAAAATACATCATTACCACAATGAATCTTTTATTATTAGGGAGAAAATGAAATGAACAAGATTCAAAAATTCAAAAATTCTTTATTTGTCAGTTTTATTCTTGTTGCTTTTTTTATGCTTATTATACAATTTCCAATAGTATTAAAAGCACAAGATGATAATCAAACAATCAACAACCTTGCAAATGATAATTTAACCGATGACAAAGAGGAAAATATTTTCATTGCAGATAAAAAACTAGTGATGAATGTAACCGACATAGAATTAGAAATAGCTCCAGGCCAAAAAGTAAAGACTTGGGCATTTAATAATACGGTTCCAGGACCGCCACTAAGATTTACTGAAGCTGAAAAAGTTACAATAGAATTTGTAAATAACAGTACTTTTCCTCACACATTGCATTTTCATGGAATTCATGACGAGAAAAATGATGGAGTTCTTCCAGTCATATCCCCCGGACAATCATATCTATACAATATAACTGCAGAACCAGCAGGAACATTAATGTATCATTGTCATACTATGCCAGTTTCTGATCATATAAGAATGGGTATGTATGGTATTATGGTAGTAGATCCAAAGGAACCTTTACCTCCTGCTAAGGAATACTACATGGTAATTAGTGAATTTAGTCATGATGAAAATGATCTTACTAAATTTATCGCAGACTCATATCCAATAAATGGTTACTCTTTTCAGTACATGAATAATCCTCTTGAAATAAATCAAACAGATCTTCTTAGACTTTATGTCATCAATATGGGTAGTACTATACCAACTCCACTACATCTACACAGTACTATTTTCCAGGTATATCCTTCAGGATTGTTATCGAATCAACCTTATAATGCACAGACTATCCCTATTGCAACCGGTGATGCAGTAATAATTGAAGCAAAGTGGAAATATCCTGGAACTTATTTATTCCATAGTCATGGAGTACAAGAAGAAAAAGGAAATATGGGGAAAATAATAATACATGAAGATAATGATATAACAGAAGGAATAACAGATAGTATCTCAATGTTTGATTGGCAGTATGATTTACAAAGGAAATTACAAACAGAAAAATGACTAAACTAAATATACACAAATTAGAAAATATTTTATAATTATAAATTCATCATTTTATTTTAGTGATATTTTATAATTATAATAAATAATATATAAAATAATTTGACTTACCACACCAATATAATTCTAAATTTAACTATATTTTTATAGTTTTAATACTTTTTTTATATATTCAAATCAAGTTAAATTTTTTAATAATTTTTTCATAAACTTTATTTTATTTTTTTAACATTCCATTTTTTAAAATTTATTTAATCTTTAATGTAAAAAACTAATTCAACTAAAATTTTCATTGATATTGTCATAATCAATAGATGTTTTCAATTCATATATTTTTTGCATATTAGGATGTATCTTTAGATGTACTAATTCCATTATTTCGCCTGGAGACTCTCTATTTTCAATCATATTATTGAAGGATAAAAGATCTCTTTCTAATTCTGAAATTGCTCTAATAGAAGATTTATCTAGATTGGGAATTGATTTAAGATATGTTTGAAAAAGTGTATTTATTTCTAGTATTATGTCTTCTGCAACTTTATAATCTTCGTAGTTTACTATAGTTGGTTTAGAAAAAAGGTCTTCGTAACTATATTCAAAATCATTACTAGTAGAAAATTGTTCCAGTTGTTTATCTCTGTTTACCTCTGTGTTATTTTTATCTGTTGATTCTTTTGCACTTACCAATACCAAAAGATTAGTCATATTAGTAGTATCAAAATCTAAACCAATAGAATCTGCATAGTTATTCATGACTTCATCGATTAAATTAATTAAAGCGATGGATTGTATAGTTGAATTTGAAGTATTTATTATTTCATCATATCTTTTTATAAAATCTGTGTCATCGGCTACATCATCATTAAAATAATAGAGATCACTTACTAAACCTGCTGCATTATCGGTATAGTTAGTTGCAAGAGTGATATTTGAAGGAAAACTTTCTAAAGCTAATTTTAGTTCTATTTCTGCTAGTTTAGAATTTGATATAAAATAGGAAAAATCATCTGCATCAAAACTATGACCATAAGAATTATGATATAAACTATTATATGGAGATATGATAACGAGAAAAAAACAAAATACAACAACATAAAATTTTATTTTTTTATTTTTTTCGATAAAAATATTCATTTTATTATTTTAGATGATATTAGATAAAATCTTTATGGAATAATATACTATTAGATTTTTTTATATCTCAAAAATAAATACATTTTGTTATAATTATTAACATTTATCTATATTCTTAAATAAAATACTATTTTAAACAATATTGAATTATATTTTATTTTTTTTCCTTATCTGGATACCGTATTTTTCTTATTAGTGCAATTAAAATATGTATTAAATTTTTGAATTTTAGAAATTTCAATATTAATTAACGACCTTTTAGTTTCTGAATAATGTGGTTAATAATGACAAAAGTATTATTGTGAAAATTTGACGCTTATAATATAATTACTAATATAGTCGAACTAATATCTTTATTAGCTTCAATTACAAATATTTTTTAATCTACTTTTAGAATTGGTATATCTGAAATACCAAAAAGATCATTTGTGCAAAGACCATACAGTCTATCTCACAAGTATATTATTTATATAAATTATAGAAATAATAAATGTAATAATAAAATAAAAATCAAACTTGAAGTAACACTATAAAAAAAATACTAACATTAGACATATAAATCCAAATCAAATTAAAAATTTACTCAATATTTAAAAAATTCTATTGACAAATTCTAGTACATTACATGTATGTGAAGATCAATCTACAATATTATTTGTTGGTATGTATTTATTGAATGTAGTTAAGGTAAATAAAATATTTTGCAATTATTTTATTAACTATAAAATATTAAATAACATCTTCAAACAGGGGAAAAATTATTTTATCTAGTCATAACTCTAACATGATCTTATCTATGAATCAAGTATCTCATATATTCACTACTATCCAATTATTACTAAATTTATGATTTCGGATCGGAATATAAAATATTTCGATAAATACAATATGCAGAGTTAAAATAACTTCAACATTTATTATATTGTCATCTTGAATTTTATTTTTGCGTTAAAAATAAAAAATTATTGTTGTGATTTTAATGATTTGTAAACAAGCTCCGTAAATTGCGTTGCATTGATAAAACCATCTCCATATTGTTCATTATGTTTTTCTGTTGGTTTCATTTCGTGTATTTGGTCAAGAGTTTTATTTTGCAAAATAGCATCTGAAATCATATTTTTTATGTCTTTCATCATATTTAGAGATGAAATTATGTGGTCTTTTGTACTCAAACCTCCATGTCCTACAATTATTTTTGTTTCTTCATTAGCTAAAGGTAAGATCGTATTTTCTATGCCTTTAATTATGCCATCAATTGATCCTCCCGCAGAAAGATCAATATATGGAAAATAAGTATCACTGACAATATCACCAATATGCATAACATTTGAATTATTAAAATAAATTATTACATCACCATCTGTGTGTGCATTTGGAATATGTTTTATATTTATTACGTCATTATTAAAGTAAAAAGTTATTTCATTACTAAACGTTATGATAGGTAATCCTCCATCTGGTAGAGGATCAACTGTTTTATTAAAAAATGAGCTAAATTGTTCAGTTGAAAGACGTTCCCTTGTATTTCCATGAGAAATTATTATAGAATCTGTTTTTGCTAATTCTTCATTTCCACCAACATGATCGGGATGCCAATGTGTATTGATTATAAATTTTACTGGTTTATCACTTATTTCTTTAATTGTATTCAACAATTTATCACTCAAAACATTAACTTTATCGTCAATGAGGAAAATACCATCATCTCCAACAGAAACTCCAACGTTACCTCCACCGCCCGACAACATGTATATCGAATCTGTAACTTGTATTATATCAAAAACAGAATTATTATTTTCTTCTTGTCCATACACCAAGTTTCCAGAAATAGTTCCTATCAATGTTATAGCACATATCAACAAAAATAGAGAAAAGTTCATCATTATTGTAATAAAGAATATCTTTCTTAAAAGATTTATCTATGTATTTGATATTTTCTTTTTGAAATTTTCAAAATAAAGTATGAATTCAATTTAATTTAAAATATCTTGAATGAATACATAAATATTATAATTTTTAATTAATTTCAAATAACTTTTATTAGATCAAAATTTTGAATTTGATCAAAAACATTGTATACATTTTTATAAGTTGGGTTATTATTGTAATAAGATCATTCATTTATAATAGTAATATTTTGTATATATTAATTAGGTTTAGAAATATATTAATATGATATGAGAATTGGAGTTACTCGAGATGAAATATAGATGATAATAGAACATAATCATAAATTTAAACTAGATGTAGGTTTTGCAACCGATAAGGGAAAAGTTAGGATAAACAATGAAGATAATTATAAGATATTGCCAGAATTTAATTTATTCGTAATTGCTGATGGAATGGGTGGACATAATGGAGGAGAAATAGCAAGCAAAATTGCTATAGAAACAGTTGAAGAATACTTTAAAACATATTATTCCCAAGTTGATAGTAATATTGATAATTATGTAAAAAAAATGTTATTACGATCAATTTCATTAGCTAATGAAAAAATATTATCCGAAGCTAAGTTGAATTCCAAACTTTTTGGTATGGGAACTACGATTGTTTTAGGGCTTGTATCCAACGATGATGTTTTTATTTCAAATCTTGGCGATAGTAGATCTTATATTATAAAGAAAAACGGAATAAAAAAGATAAAACAGATAACACAGGATCATACGTTACTAGCACAAAAGTTAAATGAAGGAATAATATCTAATAGAAATATAAAAAATAATCCGTATAGACACATATTAACACAAGCTCTTGGAATATCTGATATTGTTAATCCATTCTTTTCTCAGTTTAAATTAGAAAATGGTGACTATCTTTTGTTTTGTACTGATGGTCTTACTGAGATGCTAGGTGACAATGAAATTTTCGAGTTAATAGATGTCAACTATTCATGTCAAAAAATTTGTAATAAATTGATATATTCATCTAACCTGCGTGGTGGCTTAGATAATATTACATCCATTCTTGTTAAATCGATCTAAAAATAACACTGAAAAGCTTTAACTAATTTATTGTAACCAAAAATATCTAATTATTTTAGTGTAAATCATTTCTATTTCTTTTATTGAGTTATATTCAAAAATTCGTAGTTTATTCTCTATTTGTCATACAAATATATAATTATTTATAGGAACAATTACTTGAAAGTAATCATTTGTATAGTTATCTATATGTTAAAAAACATTATTAAACTTTTATAATATATTTACAAATAGTTAGAGTAACTCTAAATAGTCTACATTGAGAGATAATCATATTAAGTGTAAAAAATCTACTTTCAATAAATGTGAATATTTTAGTTTAGCGATAGTAACTAAATATTTTTTCATAAAACCTATTTTGACCTTTTTGTTTTATACATCTTTACAGATTTTTGATCCTGAAATTTTATATCTTGATAATTGCATTATCTGCAAAAGATAAATTACTCTCATTTACATTCATCTACTTTAAGTAACTTTTTAGAAATATCTGAAGAATTATGATCTATTATTAAGAAATATAAGATCAACGAAATTTCTAATTACTTTTTAGATGTTGTAAATATCCTACTTTAAATTAACTAGTTTCTATTTGTTATACATAAAATATAACCAAACTTTTAAATTTTTAATAACTAAACATACTTCACATATTGACTAATCACCTTAGAATCTATATATGCAAATTTTTAAATATTTCATATGCTTATTTTAAGTAATTTATGAATTTAAGGAAAAATATCCAAAATTTAACTGAAAATGAACTACAAAACCTTAGACTCGCTTTCTCAAAATTAATGGAAATAAGAGATAATCGAGGGTTTAATTATATAGCAGGGATTCATGGTGCACCAGAGTTTAAATGTTGGCACCATTGGAGACGAAGAGGTGAACAGTTATTGTTACCATTATTTTGTCCGTGGCATAGAGCCTATTTATATTGGCTTGAACAGAGTTTGCAAGATCAGGTATCAGGGGTGACATTGCCTTGGTGGGATTCAAGTTCTCCCACTTCAAGATTAGAAGGAATACCAAAATCTTATTCTGAGAAAAAAGATATTACGGGAAAACCAAATCCATTAGTTAAATCACATATTTTTGTTCCAACATCAAATCCTCCACTTAATGAAGACACCTTCAGAAATCCCAGCGATCCTTCTGAATTGCCTACTAAAGATGAAGTTGATACGATGTTATCTAAACAAGATTTTGCTGACTTTGAAGATGATTTAGAAGGAATTCATGATTCAGTTCATGTTTGGGTAGGTGGATCTATGAGTCGGGTCGCGACAAGTGCTTTTGATCCTATATTTTGGGCACATCATACAAATATAGATAGACTATGGAGAATATGGCAAAAAAATAGATCTGATCTAGGATTTCCACCCAATTTATTAAATGAAATACTAGAGCCCTTTCCATTTACTGTTGGTGATGTACTAGATGTGAAAAAATTGGGATATGAATATGCATCGGCATCAAGCTCGTCATAATTTATTAGGAGGTGAGAAAATGAAAAAAAGAAGCAAAAAAAGTAAAGAAGAAAATATTAAACATAAACAACTAAAAATTTATCATTCAAATCCAATCGAACTTGATATAAGTACCTGTAGTGAATTTTATAGAGCAGATATTGAATTTCATGGAATTGGACATGCAACAGAATCTTATGTAGGTCATGTCTTTCTCAACAATCCAAAAGCAAATTCTAAAACCCCTAAAACACTTGAAAATAATTTTGTTGGTTCTTATCATATTTTTGGTCATGGTGGTTGTTTTGGAGATGTTGGACATTGTGATATATTAAAAAAGAACAAAAAATATGACTTTAGAGCAGATCATCCTTTAACCCATGGTTTCAAAAAATTAATAATCACTGATCAGTTAAAAGTACTGGGAAAACACAGCAAAGAATTTATTGTTACGATAGTTCCGATTATTAAATTAGATAAAAACACAATGGATATCAAAGATATAGTTGACATAGAAAAAGTATCTATAGTTACATATGAATAGATAAGAACTAAAAATAATTATTTTTTTTAAATGTGAAATTTTTGGATTCGGACAATTTTATTATAAAAATCGAAAACTTTGATGAAAAAGATAATCCTATTCCATACTATTCAATTTGTATCTTAGCTAACGGAGATATTTTAGCGAAAAATATACAAAAAATCAATCTTAGTAATATCCCAAAAAGTATAAGTAAAATAGATCTAAACAAATTAATAGATGAATTTATAGACATTTATTTTTTTGCTATGAAAGATAAATATATACAAAACAGAGACATTTCTTTACCATGTACAAACCTATCAATAAAATGGCAAAAAAAATATAAAAAAATTATATTTGACAATAGCTCGGATGTTCCTCCTGAATTAATTGAACTTAAAAAATTGATTGAACAAATTCTTTGTATAGAACAATGATATAGTTATAATTCTATTATTGTTTAAATTCTATTAATATATATTTATTAGAAATATTTTTATGGTATAATTTATATAATTTCTAATTCTTGAATTTCAGTACATTAAATATAATATGTAAATAAAAAAATTATATCAAAAAATTTACACTTATATAATCACTAGTACATCATTATTATAATGAAAAATTTTATATTCATGAATACTACTAAAAATATTTTAATGTTTTATAACTTCAATTTCCATATTAATATGGTAACAAAAATTTCAATAATTTTTCTTTTTGGAATCTCATTACTATCTATTTTGAGTCAGGATATATTTATTAGCGTTTTTAGTCAAACACATAGGGGAGGAGGTGATGGCCATAATTTACCACCTTCTATTATAGGTGATCGAGATATTTTTCTAAAATTTAATAATCCTGAATTTAAAGTAACAGAACAAGGAAAATTCAATTTCCTTTTAATGGACAATAAAACAGGAAATAATATACCTCATGTTACATATGTAATAAGCATATATGATAATCAAAATAATAATTTGATGATAGAAAATTTTCATGGACATAATGGAGAAATTAATATAGACTTTATTAATCGAGATCTAGAAAAGTATCGTGTTAGTGCAAATTATGATAATCTAGCAGCAAGTTATGTATCTGATTTCGGCAGTCCTATCAAGATAGAAGGCCCAATTTTTAATAAAATAGGCGATTATACATTAATAGCAGAAATTACTGGATTAGATTTTGATAATACATTTTTACCAACACCAATAAAATATGAATATGAAATAAAAGTGAAATAATACCTTGTATTCTAGATATATGTAATACTTTAAAAAAATCGATGTTTGGCAAAATAAAACAATAAAATTAAAAGTATGAAAAAATAAATTAAGAATTAAATTTCAAACATTATTTACATTAATTTATATCTCAAATTTAATTACTACTAAATGATCCTTCGAAGTTGATTTTTTGGGTTGAATATTTATTTCTGAGAATAAAGATGAAAGCAATGTACTAAAATATAAAGAACCTTTTTTACCTAAATTATGGTGTATACGAAATTCTATGTTATTTTTATCTCTAATTATCTTTGAAGGTATATTCGACGACGATAACCATAATTTCACCACATCTACAATAGTTTCAACATCTATTTTTCCATGAATATAAGAAATTGCATCACGCATACCTGCATGACAAGTAGTCTTTGCTGCTTTAATAATATCTGCTTCTGGTGTTTTTTCGAATATATTTCTTAAAAATGGTTTCTGTAAAAAAATAAAACCAATATCGCAAATAAACTGATCCCATGTTACATACTTCCGTAATACATTGTTAATTACAGATGAAATATTAGTTCCTTCAGATTCCGCCTGTAACTCTATTTTTTCATAAACTTCGGTAGGAATTCTTATCGCAGTATTGACAGTAGATTGTTTTGGCATGTACTATTCCAACAATGAATTATTTTTACTTAAATATTTTAGTAATATTTTTAAAAAAATAATGTTTATAGATGTATTAATGCATCTACTGATTGAATAGCTATTACTCCGACTTTCTTTTCATGTCCGTCATTCATATGATTTAATATACTCATAACTTCTTCTAATTTATTTGAATCTAGAATTGTTACTATTGTTCTACGAGTTGAATATGTTAAAACTGTTTGACCACCTGATTTTCCCGCCTTAATCATTTGCTGATCTTTTCCATATCCTCTTGCGTCATATACTGTTGCCTCTAATCCTGCTTTTCTTAGTTCTGTTACTACTGCATCAACTTGTGCTTGGGTAGCAAAAATTTCAAGTCTTTTTAATCCTGCCTTAATTTTTTTGCCTGTATCTTGTTCAGATTCTACAATTTCAAAAGGAAGATTATATCCTGTCATGTTAATCTAACATTTGTTGTACTATTTATGCTTTTATGTACTTTGAATAACTATGTATAGCAATGTATTGTAAATTTAACAATCAGGCCACATTAAGTATTACTGTATTTAATCATTGTAATATTTTTAGATTCTTCAAGAATAAGTATTTATGATATCATGTTATATTATAATAAAAAAATAAAACTATTTCTTTGATAATATCATTTAATTGTTAAAATTTACTAGTAATTTGAAGAATTATAAAGAATACCTGTTAAGTATAAATGTGAAAAAAATATTCTTCATTTCAAGGATTGAAGCGTCACAAAATGAATCTAGTCCATACGTTTATGTTGAATTTAGTGATCCTAATCAATCAAGTAACGTACCAAAACGAAAACCATCATTGAATCCATTTGGTACAAAAGCATTTACATTTACTTCCAAAGAAGATTTGATGAAGAATTTACCTAATATGATTAGTGGTTCATCTTTTGGTACAACTGATTCGCCAATCTTCAAGTTAAATGTACGTGAATATAATGATAGTAATTTAAAAGTTGGAGACAAGGTTACAATAGAAATCAAGAAATCATCAAATGACAGTGGAATATAAGTTTGGAATCATAAATTAATACTATCTCCAAATTAATATTCTTCCGAGTATTTTTAGTTATTATTGTGCAGGAATAAATTTATGTCATAGTAAATAGTTTTTTGTCAAAAATTAAGTTAATGTTTTAGATGATTTAATATTGTAAATATTGCAGCATTTTTGGATGCTAATTCTGCATTTTTCTTACTTTGATTATCACTCCCAATAATGATAATATCGTTATTCTCTGGTTTTAACTTTTCAAATAATGTTCTATGTATTTGAGGTTCTTTATCTAATACATTATAATTACTACTAGGAATTAAAAATTTATTGTTCTTAAAAATTAATGTAGTCGCGCCAATTGCTCCTGATTTTATAGCTTCATCTCTTTGCTCTATTCCAAATTTAATAGCATTTGAAGCATTCTTTACTAGAATTGCATGGTTAAATTTTCCTAATGTAATCGAGCTTTTTGGTATGTTAGATTCATAAGGAATACATGATAGCAATTGGGCAATCAAATTTTCTCCTTTAGTAGTTAGAACCGTTCCGCCATTGGTTGTTTTTATTATCTCTGTTTGTTTTAGATATTTGATTAGGGTTTTAATAGATCCTTCTCCTAACAAAAGTTCTTTTTTTAACATGTCTCTACTTATACGACCATTTTTTTTCGCTAATTGTAATGTTTTAAAAACATGTGCAAAATCAAAAGAAAGTTTTCTCCTAGACATTTTATTGTTCTTTCCAGAAATTTTTTCTAATAATTTCGCGTAAATGTGCATATATTATTAATTTTATCTAGATCTTTATTTTTAATTAATCTTTAGTTGGATAAATTAGACAACTTTTTATATTCTAAAATATGTAGTATTTCAAAAATGTCTTCAAGTAATCAATTTCAAATTACTCGGTCTAAGATACCAAAAGCTGCTATTGGTGTATTATTATTTGTTTTAACATTTGGCTTATTTATTGTAGGTTTTGATCAGGGTCATTTATTTAGCCTAGTTCAAGGAGAAAAAGCTTTCGAAGAACTATTAGTTCATGAATTATATCATGATATGAGACATGCCGCAGGATTTGCATGTCATTAGAAATTTTACATCATTAGTTGGGGTGTGCCATTATCTAGATGGATAGTTTAGCTTTTCTTGTAGTAGCATTAATTTCAGGTGCAATAGCTGGTACTTTTCTCGGATTGGTAAATCTTGTAGCAGTCGAACCTTATCTTGATGAAGCAATAGGTATTGAAGTACAAAATGCTATTGCTGATGGCGAAGAAGTAAATACGGACGAAATAGTTGATTATCGTATCTGGCAAAAAGGAGGACAAATTGCTGCAGGAACCATTTTAGGAATGTCTTTTGGAGCATTACTTGGAATAGTTTTTGTTTTCGCTAGAAATAAAGTAATAGTATCAACTAATAATTCAGATCTAAAAAATGTTATCTTAATAGCAGTCATTTTATGGTTAGTTTTGTTTTTGATCCCTGCCATAAAATATCCAGCAAATCCTCCAACAGTAGGAGATCCAACAACAATATATGAAAGACAAACTTTATATATATCTTTTATTTTAATGTCGGGTTTCGTTGCTTTGGGTTCATCAATAATATTCAAAAAGATCGATGCTAAATTACCACTAAAATTCCTTGTTGTTTCCATTATTTATGGAGTAGTTATGACAGTTTTATTTGTGACCATGCCTTCTAATCCCGATGAAATAACAGCTCCCGCCGATCTAGTAAATGGATTTAGAATGGCAAGTATGGCAACAATGACAATGTTTTGGATTATTTTAGGCATAACTTTTGGAGTTATGTGGGATAAAATAAAACCACATAGACAATCACACGAATTTACAACTATCTAAGCATTTTTAAAATATATGTCATATACAATTTATGTATGATAAAGAACACTTGAAATATTAATCTAATATATAATTTCATTTTGTATTGATTATAAGAAACATAATATATTTTTAAGTATTGTTTTCTTTCTATTTTTGTAATTTATATTCTATCTTGATTTCAAATAATTATATAGCAAAATAGATTTCGCAGAAAAAATTTAATAGAAATGAATTACATGTTTTATGTTATATTTTATAAATTGTTATTTTTTTTCTTAATGTCCATGATTTTCTAGATCCTATTAAAAAATGATTTATTTCTAGGTTTTCCAAAATAGTTATAAAAAATAATTTAATCTTAGTCTAGAAATTTAGTGGATTTAATCATTTTCAAAGTGTCGAGTAAATAAGGTGTCTCATTTCCAGGAGTCAGATAATGAAAACCATAGACTTTTTTACCATTAGTTATAAAATATGATTCTGATTTTCCAATCAATTGTTGGGTTCTATCTTGCATCAATAATGTTAAAGAAGGGACTTCAAACTTTTGTAAATATGTTTTTTCTTTAGAAAGAATACTACATCCTTCAAATTCTTCTAAACAATTTACGTAATAATCATTTAAGATAAATTCAGGATTGGAAGTTTCAGGATATATTCTTACACTTATGAATGATGTTTCAGTCTCATTAATATTTTTAGTATCAGGATATAATGTAACAAGTAAATTTCCTAATAAATCCTCTGGTGTATAATTTGTGGGTTCTTTTATAATCCATTCAGTTGGATATTCAAAAACTACCTTGTGCTCTTCATTAAGGTATTCAGCACTATAGACAGAAACAAAGAAAGAAGGTAAACTTACAAAGAATATAGCTAATATTAAAAATGTATTATTCATTATTTTTTCTCCTTTTTACATTTTATTTAATCTTAAAAGATTCATTCTATATTTTTTAGCACTAAGACGTTAAATTTTTTTCAGTAAAAATGGAATCAACAAATTATATATAATTTTATGAAGGTTAATTTCAATTTCAACCTTTTATAAAGTTCGAATTTCTAAATTATTTAATATAACTTTGAATGTTTTAACTAATAAATAATTTAATGCAAGAAATGACGGAGTACTTATGCGCAGTTCTCTTTTAAATGGAACCTTTACTTGTAACTGGGAACAATTAACAAGAATGAAACACGACATCTAGTTCAATTTGATATGCTTTTGACAATGAACATGAAATAATTTCTAATATCTATAACAAATCAATTAAAGTAAAAAATAAAAAGCAGAGTTCATCTATGAGTAGATAACTCTATTCATCATTTTCCTTTGGTTATTGTTGATGAAATAGCATAAGTAATTAATGACTCATAAACAGAAGTTTTTAAATGGGAAAGATAATCGCAGTAAAATATATGAATAGTGATAAATGAGAAGTTTATGGAAAAAGAATAGTTGAGAAGGTGAATTACTAAAATAAAACTAACAAGAATTATAGGTAAAAAATAAATATCTGGATAGTAATAAATCAATCTGTTATTTTTTTTATATTCATATTCCCTTGATGATTCTGATGTTAAATTACTATGGACTATTTATATTATTATATAAAATTAAGTTGACAGTAAATAAGTTATTGGTTATAACTATATAAAATAAATGCAGATATAGTTAAATATAGAGAAACGTATAATATTATTTTATTAGATATTATCCATTAAATATTATCTTATTTTGTCTCCGGTAAACCAATTTTTAAAATCTTTCCAATCATGTATCATCAAACCAATACCTGAAGCAGTTAGATTTGTAGATCTTGTTAATAATCCTGTACATGTTATAATTACACCTACTTCTCCATGATGTATTTTGATGAAGTTTTCCCATTTCTTTTTTTGTTGCGGTGTTACAAATTTTTTGTACATCTCTCCTGCTAAATAGGATCCAGCAAAGACAAATATCGGTATTATCATAATATTAAATTATTTTACTATAATATAAACAAAATTCATAGATTTGAGATCTATTTTAACTAATTAAGAAATAAAAGAATGGAATTCTAATATTTAAATATTTTACATATTTACTCGATCACCTATACCATATAGACTTATCGTTTTGTGTGTAGAATTTCTTGAAATTTAGTAGGAACATTTGGACCACTACTTAAATTACTGTATCATAGTCTGCAAGACCATTAAATTGAAATTACAAAATTAATTGTAAAATTGATTTTGGACATCTATCAATATATTATAGAAAAAATTCAAAAATAAGTTTCAATATTGTATGAATATTGATTTTATAGCTATCAATAATAATTTATATTGATCTAAGGCTACAAAATTAATGTTAATAAATATATTTAGTCTACTTTCAGTTATTTATACTCAAATAAATTTTGGAGGCATAATAACAACAAAAACTGATATGGTAATGCATTATCAAATAATTCTCTAAGAAAAAATAACACACAAAATTGTATTATCTGTATCTGTTAATATTATTCATATTAATTACTTTTGTTACTTATCAATTATATTGTTTATATATCGATTGTTTTTTGTTTCAATTTTATAAAATATGGAAAAAATAATTTATGGATATATTTTATGGTCATTATATATAAATATATGAAATTTATTATCAAGTATGAATGGATTATATATCTATAAGAAAATTGCAAGATTTATTAAATAATAATTATGAAATTGTAAAGGTATATCCACCAATCATTGGCTCGGATGTTGAAATTAACATAGTAATTATTTCATTGATTTCAAAAAACGAAGAGAAGAAAGAAACTATTAGAGCATATGGTCAAGAGTCTCATGAATTAAGAGAATATATAAGAAAAAATAAGTTGTATCAAGAATCATATTGAAAATTATTCAAAAATGAAAAATTTTATCTATATGTTAAATATTTATATGTAACTAAAACATATAATCATATGATTTTTATAAAAACTGAAAATTATTCCCATAGTTTTTATTTTAGTATATATGATTAAATTCTCTAAAATAAATTTTAAATTAAAATGTTAGTGGATTATTGCATATCTAAATCATCTGTAAAACAGATGTTATGATTTTCTATATTTCATTAAAATTGAAATTAAATCGAGTTTTTTTATATTCACTTGAAATAAATATATTTAAAAAAATCGACAAATTAACTTGTATGAATTAACAATTTTAATCTCTACGAATTTTCATTAAGGCATACTTTATTAGTAGTATTTTGAGTATTTGCTTTCTATTTTAGACCTTCTTTAATCTCTCCTGTAATATTAGCTAGTACATCAGTTCCAGATAATGCTATTTGTCTAGACGCTTCTCCTAATTGATTAAGAATATCCTTTGCCTCGTTCGGACTTATTATACCGGTAGTGTTATTTGCAACTTCTGATGCAGTATTTTTTATTTTTTCTGCAGTAGTTTTTATCAAATCTGTTATACTGTTTTCTGTAGATTCTTGGCCAAAGGCTGGAAAAACTATTATAATAGAAAAAACAAATACTGCTACAAAAACTGTTGATTTAAATGATGATTTCATTGTACTTGTATATAATTTAGTAATATTTAGGTAATCTCTTTCTAGTTGATTATTTAATGAGATACTACAACACAATTTGGATTTTAAAAATGATAATTCCATCGAGTTTTTATAATTAACGTCGCTCGAATTATTTAATAAAGATTTACCACGTTATACGATATTTACTTATAAATAAATATTCCATTTAAGCTTATAATTATATTCTATATCTATAATATTAATTTGAAATTTAATTATATTTTATTTCTAATTATATTAATTTGAATAATAGTTTATCTATCGATTTTGTTTATCTAGCAACTATTACCTGATATCCAATTCTTTTAGGCACTATTTATCAATAAACAATAGACTTTATAGGATAATCCAGTTAAATATTATTATGAGTTACGATTATGAAGTTGATCCTAGCGAAAATCAAGGTATATCAAATAGACAACTTGCATTAATATTTGGAATTAGTATAGTGGGAATTTTTTTGGTATTTGCTTTGTTTATCACTCCTATACAAAATCTGTTTCCAGAAACAATTACCGAACAAGTTACAATACTAAGTAAAAACGATGGACAATGTGTTGTTGACAGTAAAGATCATCCTAGAACAATCTCAAATTGTAACTACAATGCAGGTGATAAATTGGAAATAACATACAAGTATGGAACTGTTCCAATCGAAACTATCAAGCAAATAAATTAAAAGTATTTTATATGTATTAATACAATGGATATTTTTTAATTATATATACAGTATCTGTTAATAGTCAATGTGTTATATGCCACTGTTTGACTTGAAATCCAGATTATATGTACCTATTATAAGATATCTAAAATATATTTTATTTCTATTATAAATCAAATAAAAAATAATAGATTAGATAATTTCATTTCTGTTTATCCAAATATTTTTTCTAATCTAATATAGGATTTCTTCTTTATAGTTGTATTAGATAAGGAAACAAGTAATTCTCTTGTTACCGTTTTTATAGTTAATTCACTTGTTCTGTCAATAATATCTCAACTTTCCTTTTCAATAATTTTTCAATTTTTTTACATTAATCTCTTTCCTTAACAATGAAAAATGAATTTTCTAATAATGATTTTGCTACATGAATTGGATTTCAACTGAAACACTGACAGCCGTTAATTGCTTCACATATGTATCTTGTATTGTTAATATATTAAGATTCAAGTCGATAAAACAAAAGTTACCTAAAGAACAAGTAGCGAAAGGAAGATTATCTAAAGAAGAATTAAACCCAATACATTATCTATGCTACTATAAATGAAGACTCGATATTAAAAAAGAAATATATAATGACACATTTACTGAAATACAATAATAAAGCGAAAAAGAAAAAGAATGAATTATAATTATGGACAAATGACATATTTTATATCAAATATTGGTGTAAACAAGTTTTTGAAAATCCATGTGTTACTAAATCAATAAAATAAATATAAAATCACAAAAGAATATAACGTATCATAAATTTTAATTAATTACTGAGAAACGAAACACTAATGTTCGAGATAAAGACATGGTGTATTGTATATGAAAATATCACTAGAATTATACTTTGTACTCTGTATTTTTTATTACTTTTTTTTAGTTATGTAACCATTTCTCATGCCGAAGAAAAAAAATTAGATGAACAATTGATATTTGCTACTTTACGCGGAGATGATTCTGTATTTTCACTATCCACACAAGAATTATGGACTGCTGGTCAAGATATGGTATATCTAGATATTACCAAAGACGGAAAAACAGTCCTTGCTACAAGTGGGGGTAATAATCAAACATATGTTTTCAATTCTACTAATGGAAAAATACTATCTATAGTTGATGTTGGCAAAATACCAAGAGGAATAAAAGTATCTCCAGATTCAACTCTCGCCATTGTAGCTAACGAAGGATCTAATTCTGTAAGCTTCATTGATATTCCAAATAAAAAAACTATTAATGAAGTCCAAATAGGAGCAATTCCTCACAATATTGTATTTTCAGTAGATGGAAAAATAGCCTATGTTACTCTACAAGGTGAAAATAAAATTGCTGTATTAAATGTCACTTCAATGACTAAAATTGGAGAATTTGCAGCAGGAAAGAATCCACACAATTTAGATATTTCTCCTGACGGAAAAATATTATTTGTTGCTAATATCGGAGGAAACGACATTTCAGTGATCAATCTTACTAGTCAGAAAATAATTGAGAATATTAGTGTTAGTTTAGGCCATCATGGAATTGATGTATCTCCAGATGGAAAATTGGTTTATGTTGCTGGAATAGGATCAGATAAAGTAATTGTTATAGATACTTCTAATTTCAAAGTAATCAAAGAAATTATAGTTGGTAAAGGTCCTCATGGAGTAAGGGCAAGTGAAGATAATAGCATGATATATGTAGCTGTAACAACAACTGATGAATTAATTGTTATAGATACTGATAATTTCGAGATAATTGATAGAATGCCAATTGGAAAGATGCCATTTTGGTTAGCAGTAAAAGGTAATTCGTAGTACAAATAAATTTTTACAAAATGAGATTACTCATTCATATGCCCAAGTTCTAAAATATGGTTAGAGGAACATATATTATATAAATTTTCAATTTATTTGTAATAAATTGTCGTCCAGGTTAATCTAATATATTAGGTCGTTCTTTTATCTTTGTTATGATAGATCGTATAGGAGGAGTTATTGTGTTGGTCTCAAATCAGAATAATGCAATAGAATTTTATACAAAAAAATTGGCATTTGAAATAAAATTTGAAATTCCATATAAAAATACTAAATGGGTATAACTTGCAGCTAAAAATTCAACAACACCTATCAGTTTGATTGAACCAAAATTAAATATGATACCAGAAGATGAAATAGAACAAGCAAAAAAACAAATAGGAATAAAAACAAAAATATGATTCTTTACTAAAGACATTAATAACACATATAATGAACTAAAAGATAAAGGAGTATATGTTACTGAACCAAAAGAACAAGATTGGGGAGGAATAATATCTTCAGTATATGATCAAGATAAGAATTCTTTTGAGATTGTATCTTCACCTGAAGGTCATTAACATAAGGAATAGTCATATTAAAAATAATCAAGTTTCTATACCTATTGTCTGTTTTATTAAAACGTGTGTATATTATTATAATTTTATAATAATAAAATATTGTCTAATTTCTTTTATCAACTGATATTCAGTTTAATGTATATTATTAAAAATCACAATTTTTTTATCATCCATTAAATATTATTAGACTAGATGGAACTACCATGGAATGATCCTCGTTCAAATAAATTTGCAACAATAGTTGGATTAATAACATCTAATGGACCATTAGGTCAAGACATAATGTCTTGTGAATGGACTAATCATATTTCGTACAATCCTGGATTGATATCTATTTCTTTAGGTTTTACAAAAGCAACAGTTGAAAATATACGATCTACTAAAGAATTTGGTGTTAACTTATGCGCAAGTGATCAATCTATATTATCAAGTGTAGCAGGTGGATATAGTGGTAGAAACTATAATAAGATTAATGCATTAAAAGAATTAGGCTTTGAATTTTATGGCGCTAGTCAAATTAATACATTAATGGTAAAAGGAGCTTCACTTAATGTTGAATGTAGGTTAACTCAAGAAATCACTCTTGGAGATCATATTATGTTTATAGGAGAAGTAATACATGCTAAACATAAAACAGAAAAACAATCATTAATTTATCATGATGGAAAATATTGGTCTTTACACCCAGTAGTAAAACCTACTCAACATGAAAGAGATAAAATAAATTCTACCTTGGAAAGACACAAAAAATAAATACAGGATAATACTATCTCTTACTTTTCTATTGAATATCAAAAATCTATTTATTTTGATATGTCTTAAATATAAATATATATTTGAAATTTGATACTTTTGATTCTAAAGAAAATTTGAAATTTACGGACATATGAAAATTACTATATTAAGTGTCTATGTATTAAATATTGGTACTTATTTCAAGTTTTTGTTTCTATCAAACAATGTTTTCTATCACAAAATATTTTTTATATGTTACTCTAAAAATATGAAATATTTATTATATAATTATTTGAAATGTGAATTATTTAATATATTATATGAGAAAATTTATAAAGATCATATTAATTTATGAAGATAATCATTTTAGATTAACATGTTTTCCTTATATATTGTAAAATACAAATTCTTAATCACTTTTTATTCAATAAAAGTTTAAATTAAAAAAAGTTTGTGTAAATTTTCTTTTGTTATATACAATTTATAAATTTCATCTTCTTTTAATATAAACACTTGATCATGTCCTTCAAATAATTCGACAAGGTCGTTTATTTGTCCGTTGAGTAATCTATTTATTTTATATGTACAATACATCAAGCCAGGAATTCTATTATTGTCATATGTCTTCTCTATTCTCAATGCTTGTTGTAAAGACGACTTTGCTATATCATTGATTAGAAAATCCATACAGCATACTTGTTTCCCGTTAGAATGTTTGATTATATTTCCCATAACTTTATTGCAATATTTCATAGTATTTTTCAAATTTTGAAATTGGATATGATCTTTAGTTGTTTTTATTTCCTTATAGTAGTAATTGATATCTGTAGCATTATACCAATTTAATTTTGATAACATTAATGAAAAGTTATTCGCAGATATACTATTAGTAGTAATCTTTTTCTGGCTAGTATTGTATTGACCGTACAATTCCGAATCTAAAATAGGACCACAAAAACATCTGAATAAATTACTTTCTTTTGCAAATCTATCCATGGCTTTTAATAGTTTTAACATATCTTCATCTTTTGAATAAAGCACAAGATAATGTTTTTTTGGAATATGTGATTGTTGTTGAAGCCATTTATCTACTGCATCTTTTACTATAGAATTTATAGATACTCCTTTTTCATTAGCTAATTCGCCCAATTGAGAATGAACTTTATCGTCAAATCCTCTTATCAATAAATCCCGTGTCATGTTTTTATTATTCAATTAATGTCGTGAGTTATTGTAATATATGTCTTGTTAAAAATGATATCATGATATCAAAAATAATAAAGTTTATATAACGATATCATGATATCAAAAATATGAATAAATCGGAAGAAAATAAAAAAGAGAAATTTGTTAATGGTGTAAATGTAAGCAAGTTATACGAAACAGTTAAAGTTATTAAAGAAAAACCAGAAATTGCAAAATTTAATTTTAAAGCAAAAGGCAAATGGATAGATGGTGCACATGGAGAAACCAAGATTAATGAATACGACGGAGCATGTCAATCATTCAAAAGAAGTGAATCATTTGTATTCAAAAAAGACGAACCGCCAGTACTTTTAGGAAAAGATCGTGGAGCAAATCCAGTCGAATATGTGTTTGCAGCACTTGATGGATGCCTGACTACTTCTCTGATATATCACGCTGCTGCACAAGGAATTAAGATAGATGAAGTTGAAACATCATTTTCTGGTGATCTAGATTTACATGGTTTTCTTGGATTAGATGACAATGTAAGAAATGGTTATGAAAAAATCAAAGTTACATTCAAGATCAAATCCGACGCATCGGAAGAAAAACTTCAAGAACTAGTTGAACTTGCCCAAAAAAGATCTCCTGTATTTGATATCGTATCTAATCCAACACCTGTCGAAGTTAG
>JBNAIF010000135.1:0-3827 GCA_050043595.1 Nitrososphaeraceae archaeon
AAGAATATGGTGACTATGCCGAATATGATGACTATGCTAACGAAAGAAATTATGATTATAAAGAACCAAAAAAACAATCAGTGAAAATAATTAAAGAAGTATTTATATGTGATGGCGGAGAACAAGGATTTTGTTTTGAACAAAACAATATGAGGAGCTTCGAATTTAAAGAATTTTTCAGTTGTAACGATAATCCCAAAGCATGTAGCGAAATAGGTATTACCGAAAGTGATTTTCAAATAGATGTGTTACATAGTTTCAGTGGATCTGAAGAACCAATCAAGTTTAATTTTGATTCAACAGACTATCGTGTAACTGAAGAATTTCTTGTTCCGGGTCTTGGAGACATAGGGTGTTTCTTTGCTGGTAAACACAGTGGTCAAGAATTTGAAAGAGGTGGTTTCATAGAAGCAGAATCTGGAATGGTAGCGTTTGTGTGTAATACTTTTGAAGGAGAATGTTCTGGTTCATTAGATGATAAGTATGCAGAAGACAAAGTATGTAAAGTAAACAACTATGTAATAACGGCTTTTGAGGGTCCTATGAGCACCGCAGCAACAGAAATGGGAACAACATTAACTCAACAAATACCACTTCTATCAGATCTAAATAATGTAATAGGTGCACTAAGCACTGCAAACACATTTGTAGAAATTTTCAAATAATTTCTTATTTTTTTTATAATATATATTATTAATTACAATAATAGTTTTAGATATTTTATTTACTATAAAAACAGATAAATAAAATGTATTTTATTATATTTTGTGCAGAAAATAACATTTAATTTTACACTCAGTTTTTTAATTTTAACGTTATTTTTCTTTAAATCTAGTTATTCTGAAAATGAATATACCGATGATAACATTTTGTCAGAAGAAAACCAATTAGAATTAAAAAGACTGAATAATACTTTAATTAATTTTAGTCAAGTTAGTAATTTTTGTTTCGACAGAATGATACATAATATAACAATTGCTGATCTTTGTATAAATTTTATCAGAGAATTTAATGATCATATGGATAATCTTTTCGATAATTATAAAAATGATATAATAAAATTTAAAATAAATCAATCTTCTATTGACACTTAAATTTCTAAATTACAAAAGTATGTTTTTATTTTTTTAATTCATATTTTTTATTAGTTATTTCAAATAAATCATTATTTATTGATTGATATGTTTTTTCCAATTCGCTTTTATTTGATTCCAAATTTGTAGTTATATTCGATATTTTTTTTGTAACGTGTTCTATATTTTCTTCCTCTGTTGTTATCTTTTTATTTAATTCTTGTCTTTTTTTAATCAATAACAGTTTAGAATCATTTCGTAATTGATTGATTTGTTTTATATAATTATCTTCAGTGTTCTTAAAATTATCTAAAGATTCTATTATTTTTGTTAAGTGCGTTTGTATTTTCTGAGAATCTTTTAGATCAATTTTATCATTCAATATGTCTTTCTGAACTTGTACAATGATTGTCTTATATGAAGATAAATCTTTGAAAATTTCCCACGGTTTTTCTAGCATTATTTCAATTTTCCGATTTACATCTTTACTTAATCCATATGAATATTTGTTAAATGCTCTACCAACTCTACTAAAATTATTTACAAGATCTTTATGATATTCTTTTTTATCATTTTCTATTTTTTTAATCTTTGAAATTATTTTTTGTGATTCAATATAGTCCTCTGAGAGTTCAATATTTTTTAAATCAGTTTTTAGAAATTTTATCTTCTTATCTAATTCTTGAAATTCATCTTCTATTTGCTTGATATATTTTTCATTATATTTTATATTTTCTTTATTATTATTAATTAACTCTAAATTTTTTCTAACATTTTTTATCAATTTAGTCTCTTCATCATATTTATCAATTAAATGATCAGTTTGTTCTAATAATATAGAAATATTTTTAAATTCTGTTTTTAATCTTCCTGTATGTTTTTTTATAAAAACATTAAAAACTCTTCCGTGTGATGAGCTTAAATCGTTGAATTTTTTTACTAAAGTTGATAATCTTTCTTGTAACCTTGTTATTTCCTGATATGAATTTGGCGTAGGTAAGTCTCGAACAAATTCTTTTTTAATTGAAGATATTACAGTTCTCTTTGAATTTTTTACAATTGAATCAAAACTTACTTCTTCTACTTCTATCTTAGCTTTTTCTAATTCGGAAATTATATACTTAATATTCATTATAGATGATTTAGCGAAATCTCTAATATTATGTAGCTTAGATGATAGAATCTTCAACTTTTCTTTTTCTTTATCTGCTAAGATTTTCTTAATTTCTTCTTGATTTATTTCAACTGAGATTTCATGATGGTCATATTCTTGTGACGACTTAAATTTAATATCTGATTTTTTTTTCGGAGCAGTTTTTTTCTTAAAAAAATCAAAAAATGGAACCAACAATATTATAACTTTTTTGTCCTAAAAAAATATTTTTAATTTAATGTAAACGGATCTAGTCTTCCTATTCCATTTTCTCTGCACACCAAATTAAGTTGAATAGTTCAATTGTTGTATTGGATTTTTTTAATTTAATAGGTATATTTTCATAGCTTTCTCTTATTTTATTTATTTTTTCTTCAATTTTTTGAACATCATATTTAAATAAATCTTCTAGATCTACACGTCTTTTCTGAAGTTTATATATCTTATCTTTCAATCTATCTTCTCTTATTTTATTTATCCTTGTATTTCTTCTTCTACGACCAGATCTGGACCTCCTGGTGCTTTTACCCATGAAGGCACCCATCAATGATGTTCCAATTGATACTACATTTTCTAAATCTTGTTGTTGATTACTAAAAAAAGCAGTTAATAAAATATAATATTCTTATTAAAAGTAATTTTAACATGAATATAATTTATAATTATGTAATAGTAGATTAATTATTTATTAATAAATTAATTTAATAGATTTAAAATGTAAATAAACAACATTTTGATAAGAATAAGGATATATTGAATATCATAAATTAATAAAAAACAAATAATTTTAAATATTTGCTATGTGCTTTATATTTATGGAAATTTCTAGCGCAATTAAAAAAATATTTACAAAAAAGAAAAAGAAAGTGGAAGAAAAAGACGAATCTGGTAAGAAATGAACAAGTAAATTTACTATCCGATCTATCATAGAAAAGTCGTGAATCTAAATTGAATTTAGTTTCCATATCTTCGTTTAAAATTTGTAAAATTATGCCAAAAAAGTTCAATTCAAAGATAAAAAAATTACATAACCATCAAATCAAGGTACATTATTAAACCTTTTTGGGGGTATTCGAGATATTTCAAAACCTATTTAATCCAAACGTAACTGTTGAAAGAACAGTGATTATTTTCGTATTATTATCTATTAGGTTTTATGAAATATATTTTTAGGATATATTATTGAAGATCATAGTAGAATATGATCTAAATATCTATCTAAGATATGTATATAATGTTACATAGTTAAGATAAATTCAATCTGAGTATTACTATTCTTTAAAAGTACTTTGTCATTACAAAATACTACTGCTACTAATTCTACTAATACTCAATCTTGCGTATACAAAATGATCGTTAGTAGATTATTATTATATCAGCAAGTTTGATAAGGTATTATTTTTACAAATTAGTCAATTGTTATCATATCATTAAACTAATTTATAAGCCAAAAAATTAAAATTTTAATAATTATCTTTTTTTGTCACATGTTTATATTATTATGTTAGTATAAAAATTTACTAGTAATTTCTAAATAAATTTTATTGCCAATTCTTATTTATCAAATTTAGAAGATATAGTTTGAATAAAAGATGGTAACT
>JBNAIF010000136.1:0-5965 GCA_050043595.1 Nitrososphaeraceae archaeon
ACTTGTCTATTCTCTTTGTGTTAATAAGTACCGATGATAACTATGTATATTGAATAAAATATAATTTTTGAGGAATTACATGATCCATATAGTTCATTATTTATTTTAGAATTTGAATAGAGTCTATAATTTTTTCTACAGTTTGTAAATTTTCTTCAAAAGTATCTTTTATACCCGAATAGTTAATAGAAAATAATTGATCGTAGGGAAAAGATACTAAAATGAGTCCATTCAATAACGCTCCATTCGGTTTCTTTTGTTCAAATATATAACCACTAGCTTTATGTCCATTTATTTCATAATTATTTATGTCGTTTTTTACAACTCTATATGATGGATTAGTATTCATTTGTGTTTGACCAAAATGTTTCACGAATTTATCCACTTTATCACCTCCCATGTCTGCATCTAGTTTATACGAAATACCTATCGTTACGTCGTTTTGTAGTATTGGGTTTTTGTCATATATCTGGAGATCGTGAAGATCAAATATTGATTCTTTTGATTTTATAATCCAATTCGCAGGATATTCTAAACTAAATTTTCCTTCTGGATCTTCATACTCTATCATTCTTCTTCTATACTAAACACTATTCTTGGTAAAACCGACAAAAATAATAAAAAAAAGGAAACTGAAACAACTATAATCATCAACATAGCACTTTTCCATTCTTGATGGTTAATCTTTTTTTGTCTCGAGTATAACTCATAAAAGTTGCAAACATTCAATTCTCTATTTTTGCATCTCCTATTCTTTTTAATTCAAACCGTGTACCACAAAATGGACAAAACTTGAATCCTATCTCCATACCTAACATTGTGTAACCGTGCATGTTATGTGAATATCCAAATATTACTTTAGGTTCTTTCAACACTTCTGGCGAATCATTTTCAAGGTATTCTGGATCGTCTAGTGAAATCCAAAAATGATCTTTTAGATCATTGCAACAATACTCTAGGTCGCCTGTGATTTCACTTTGAAAGCCCTCGAATATGTCTTTATCAGGATACATAATTTGTTCATATTTCGGGGTTGATATGTAGTATATTTTCATGTTAATTGATTTTGTTCTCCTTATTACAGACCTATCAATCTATGATATATTTAGTTTTTCTCTTTTTGTCACAACCTAATATAGAAAAAACTCTACATTAACATATCTGTAATTAATTTAATAATTTATCATTCTATATAAAATGTTTGATTTTTTATGGTTTTCTCTTGTTTGCAAGTCTAGATAATTCCATACATTTTTCTATGAAAAAATCCGGGTCTTCGCAATAATCATCTATAAATCTGTTATAGTTTATTTCCAGCTTGATAATTGTTACATTTTAACTCATAACTAGTTATAATCAAATATTGCATATAACACTAAACATCATATTATATTATCTGTATGACATGTTTTTTTCCTATTATATATTTTTTGTCCACTCTTTTTAACAATATTTTTTTATTATTAAAAGTGACAGTGAACATTTGATCATAACATATTCCTAATTCTTGCAAATACAGATATGTCTATGGTGACACTTTTGAAATAGATATATATTACATTTTGTCCATCTTTTTACGCTTTATATTATATTCTGAAATAAAATTATTTTAATATGATATTTGTGGAAAGATCCTGTCAAAATAAGCAGTAAAATCTATAGATGAGAATTTTTAAATACAAGTGAAGATTAAGTTTGAAAGAGATAAAACACCTACTTTTGTTGTAACGTATCTCTATTTTCTTAGTTATTTTACGAAATACTTTAGGATTAATATATTTTCAAATTAGAAAAGTAGTTCTGTATATTTATGGAATTTGATATGAAGATTTGGTTCATATCATATATTTGGTTCATAATTCACAACGGTATCAACTTATTTTAGGTAAGACTATGATTTCTTGGATTTATTTATATATTTTATACAAATTAGTTAATTCAATTTAAAAGAATTTTATAATAGTATAAGACTATAATTACTTTAACAATAAAATAATTTGACTATATCCTTGTTTAATATTCATAAATAAAAATGGTAAAAAAATTAAGGACATAGAATATATGCTATATTTCGTATTATTTCCTTAAATCTATCTACCTCATTTGAATTATACTTTTTATCTTCTTTGTAGTTATAGTTGTAGTTATTGTACTCACTATCGAAATATGTGTCGTCATGATAAGCTATACTTTGATAGTTAAAATAATCGTCATAAGAAGCAGAGTCACTGTCATAAATTTCATTATATTGATATCTGTTGTTTTGATTTTCTATTTCATCTAATTCTCGTAGTAATTCAGAGAGTATCTCATTGCAGAGTTGTTTATCATTTTGACTATTTTGAAGAGTTAAGATTAAAATTGCATTATCAATTCTATCTATCAATTTATTCTTACTTTCCTGATTCAATTCATATGAATACAATATTTCTTGCTTCAAATAATCCAAAGCATATACAGGATCAAAATACTCTGGTACTACTCGGAGTATACCCCACGCACCTCCTTCAACAAACTTTTGGAGTTTTTGATCTTGATAAAGGTAGTCTCCAGGTTTATCTTGTAATCCTCCTGCACCTCCAACTGCCTCTAAGGAAAATGATCTAGACGGTGTCAATGCCTGTGTTGTTCCTCTTTCAATAAATGGTTGGAACGGAGTGCCTGGTGGAATATCTGTTTCTGCTAAAGATATCGGAGCTGGTCTTAAAAATAGATGTCCAGCGACATGGAAAGCAAATCCTCTTGGGGAATCTCCAACATCAGCAACTCTTAATACAGTTTGCTTTCCTTCTGGAACTTTTAATATTGGTGTACTTGGATCACCATGTATTCTAGAACTCATTATCTGTGCGAGTATTTCTGAAATTCGTAGACTAGATTCTGATTGATTGTTTTCTGAAATGACCGGTTGTTGTTCTCCTGCATCTAATAATCTGTGTATAAATGGTTCTGATCGATAGTTGATTGCAGGATATCCTTGATCTTCTGGATCGTTGACTGGATCTTGGTTACATGGTAATTTGTTTTCTTCTACCACTCCTTCCTCTTCTTCTTCCTCTGGTGGCAAAATACAAAGTTCAGGGTCGTCTTTTGTTATAATATAATGTGAACTACCCAGGGTCAAAACAAATTCACGGAAATTCCAATTGTCATATCCATATGGAAAAACAATATCTGCAGCTGCACCAGATCTTATAGGTTGATGAGTATTAATATCTAGATATTGTGCATTTTCTGGTTCCACTATTAACATTCCGTAACCACCATGATGTCGGTGTCCTCTAAGATCTCCAAAATCTGTTAATACATTGGTTCCAGTTTTCTCCGCTTGCCATGTATACGTTATTGTTTCTCCTGGACCTACAGTCTGATCAATAAGATTGAATCCCATGTTTGTTCCATCAAATGCTCCGACATCATAAAAGAGATTGTCTGGATGTAAGGATACTCTATTGGAAGTTGGCCATTCATTTGGCTCAAGGCACGCTACTTGTACATGTTCATTACACTCACCAGGTTGTAGTGGGTGATCATGTGGAGCCATAGATTCTATAGGCAAGTTATTTTCAAGATTGACAATTACACATTCTCCTACGTTAGCCCTTATCACTAATGGTTCTAAAGGTTTTTCACCTGATAAAGTAGCATTTAAGTCTTCCTTTAATACGAAAATTATTCCATGAGGTATACTATCATCATTATCATTTAATATTATATCTTTTTGAATTGCAACTACATCAAATACTCGTTCTTTTGCATCCGGCGTACAAGAATTATGTGGTTGCGGAATTGCATCTACATCAAGAAGATTCTGCATTGTTATTGGTCTTAAACCAGTTGGTGCCGCAATTTTTTCTACCATTGACGATAGAGGATCAGTATTATCTGTTCCTGGAGAAATTCCTCGCTGTGGGGGAGTTTGTGGTTCTAGAAGCCGTAATTGCGGTATCTCTGGTTGTAATTGTTCAAGTAAGTCAAATGGAAGTAATATTTGTCTATCTAATTCTCCTATATTTTGGAATTGTTGAATTGTTAATGTTTGATCAATGTTAGTATTATCGACATTATTTTGTTCTTTTTCATAGGCATTTATATTGTCATTATAGTTGTATTCATCATCATTATTACCATTACTTTCCATATTACCATTACAATTTACAGGTTCTATACCTGGAAGAGGTGCAAGTTGTACTGAACCAGAAAATTGTGGATCATTTTCTAGACTGTTCTCATTACACCATATTCGTATCAAACCCCACATTCCATTAAAGATATCATTTGTTGGATACGAACTATACATGTAGTCATTCCTTTCCATCACTGCTGTAGGCGCAATAAAGTTAAAATTGAATTGTTCAGAAGCAGCTACCGTCTGTGCTTGCATACCCAAAAATGGAGGTACAAATCCACCAAAACCAGTTGGGTGCAAACCATTCAATACAAAGTTATGCATTTCTTCATGTGACTGTGCAATTAATCTTATTTTGACAGGATCATTTGAATACGCTTTGAAAATATGTGTAGAGGGATCTCCGTGAGCATTGGAACTAAAAACATATGCTGGATCATCAGCAAACTCAGGATTTACATTGTCTAATGCAGTTTGTATTCTTTCCCATAAAGGTTCATTTCTATAATTTATAGACATTACACCATGATCATGAAGGCTGCTTGGGGGATGAGCGCCAATATTTACTCTATTTTGTGCGTTGGGATCACTGGCTGGATTGTTTTCATTGATATTTGCTAAATTAGGCGCCATCATATTTATAGGATCTCCATTTGCATCGAATAGTTCTTGGAAGTCTGCATAGAATATGACAAACTCTCTAAATGGTTCAAACGCTCCAGGATATTCTGGCACAACCATTATCTCAGTTGATGTTGGAAATTCTAATTCTTGACTCGTTTCTGGATCTAGCCAATCAGAGTTTGCGGGTTCTACGACCAATATTGAACCGGTACCATGCATTCCTTTTTCTATGCCGCTTATATGATCATGCCAAAATATGTTTCCTTCCTCATCTGCATACCATCTGTGACTTATTGTTTGATCAACTCTATTTGCTTGAAAATAATCATATCCTACAGGTGTGCCATCAGAACCTAATACGTCAAAACCAACAAAATGCGGATGCATAGACAATGTTGTTCCTTCATCAAACCCAGCTGGTGGCTCCAGTAGATTATTAAATGTTATTTCTATACATTCTCCAAGTTCGGCTCTTATTACAAGGGGTTCTGGTTCTTTAGAACCATTTAGTATTTGTTCTTTTTGTTCATCAAGAACATAAATCCTACCATCTGGATCATGATGTCCAAACTTGTTGTATATAATGTCATCAGATATGGAAGATATGTTATATTCACGGATTGGTGCATACGGAGGACATGGATCATCGTATGGAGCTCCTGGTTTTGAAAGCAATGTTGGATCAGGATAAAGATTACCATTATCTATTGCTCTTTGATAATAATTTGTAGACCTCCACTCTAAATCTGTATATGGTCTTCCCCATGAGTTCTGTTCATCTGGCGGTCTCTTTGGACCTCCGTCTGGTCTAGATTCTATGAAATATGGAAATCCAGGTTGAAAATCATCAGCAACTGGAGTTTCATCATCCGAATCTGGAAGCTCTCGTAGTATTTCACCGACTGGCATCAATGCGTTACCTCCACTATTATCTTCTGCACCACCTACGACTATTTCTGGATATGGACTTGTTACTCTATCTAGGACACGCATAATAGACCACATTCCAAGACCATAATGTGGGAATAAATGACAGTGGAAAATAACATCACCAGTAAAATGTTCATCATCAGGTGCACCAGTCTGATATCCTGCAGCTCCAGCGATTAATGCAAAAGCAAAAGTCGTATCAGGGTTGACTGTACCATCACCAAATGCCCAGTTTACCGGTTCTAGATACTCATTACCTGGAGCAATTGTCTGAGCATCAAT
>JBNAIF010000137.1:0-3509 GCA_050043595.1 Nitrososphaeraceae archaeon
CAGGATCTAATAAATCTGGAGAAGTATAGACTAATAGAAATATAAAAATATTCCAAAGAGAATGAGTCAATATTGAAAACCAACCTTTTCCAGATATCCAGGTTCTATATGAAAAAAAGAATGCTAGTATGATATAAAACAATGTTGGTATGTCAAAACCATAAGAACCATCATCATATACTAGCATAGCATGTGGTATTGCCCATACTAATCCAGAAATAATCATAGGAATACTACTTCCAGAAAACAAATAGAATGGAATTCCAAAAAAGAGTGTTTCTTCTAGTGGGCCGGCGAGAACCATTGCAGAAAATGAATATTCGTATGACGGATATTCAAATTCTGGATCAATTATAATAATGATATAATAACTTATTTCTAAAAGTCCAATACCAACAGATGAATAAAATATCAACATAATGGTCATATATACAATAGAAGTATTTTTGTATGGTGATAACCAAGAATTTGGTCTTATATCCTGTTTAAGATCTTGTATAATTGATTTTGTAGATGATGAATCAAATGTCATAACAACAAAATCTCAGTTATTGTCTTTAAAATCAGAATAATTAATTTGATTTATAGAATTATTGAGAATTCCTTTATAAAATATTTTAGCATAGATATCATCATAACGAATTTTAAGCAATTTTATCATTTCATTATTTGACATTCTCTATTCATCAATATTAATAATTTATAACTCTATCGTTTTGATGTTTATTTTATATTATATTGAATAGTGATAATATCTAGTTATAATTTCTATTTTCTTTACAAGCAAATTGTTAATTTTGTGACTAATTTATGATACTGTCCAATCTAATGCAGATAATAATTTTTCCTTCATAGTTAAAGCATCAGTATGATTAGGATTAATTTCAAGTGCTTTATCATAGAATTCTATTGCTTCTTGGAACTGGGTTAATAGAGCAAGTATCGATCCTTTTTTGAATAATGTGTCCGCATCATCTGGAGTTACATTCAATGCTTTATCATACCACTGTAGGGCTTCTTGGTATTTGTCTAAATTAACTAATGCATCTCCTTTATTGTTTAATGCTTTGAAAAAATTGGGCTCTATCTCCAACGCCTTATCATACCATTCTATTGCTTCTGGGTATTTATCTAACTTTTCTAATGCTGCTCCTTTATTGTTTAATGCTTTAACATATTTAGGCTCTATCTCCAACGCCTTATCATACCATTCTATTGCTTCCTGGTATTTGCCTAAATTAGATACTGCTGCTCCTTTATTGTTTAATGCTTTGAAAAAATTGGGCTCTATCTCCAACGCCTTGTCATACCACTGTAACGCTTCTTCATATTTACCTCAATTAGATAATGCATTTCCTTTGTCATCTAATGCATCAAGATGGTTTGGATTAATTTTGAGCACTTTGTCAAACCATTCTATTGCTTCTTGGTATTTTCCTAAAGTACCTAACACGGCTCCTTTATTGTGTAATGTTATAACAAAATCTGGCTCTATACCCAACGCCTTGTCATACCACTGTAACGCTTCTTCATATTTGCCTAACTTTTCTAATGCCGATCCTTTATTGCTTAATGCTTCAACATATTTAGACTCTATCTCTAACGCCTTGTCATACCATTGTAACGCTTCTTCATATTTGCCTAAACCAAAAAGTTCATTTCCTCGATCTAATAATACATCAACATCATTTGATTTATCTTGAAAAAAATTATCAAACCATTGTGTTACATCTTCAAGTACTGTTTCTGTACCTGTATTCTGTTCTTGAGCATACAAAAATCCAATAGAAAATAAAAAAAAGAAAATAAGACTAAAAGTGATACTAATAGTTTTCATCTTTCTTATTCTGAATTTATTTGTTTTAACCTTTTCTATATTACCAAATAATTAAGACTATTTACAATTGCTAATTTTGGCGGCGGCCAATTAAATTAATCGCTTTTTTTCACTATTTCTAATAAAATCAATACCAAGTTGTTTAAACAGTATATCGGGATTTCCATTCTAATTTTTTTCAGATTTCAATTCTGTAATGAAAAGATGTTTGAAAGCAGTCAACTTTTCACCTGAGAATACTCAAATAATCAAAAGAGTTCAATTGTATATAATCTAAATAGAGAATGTATAAATATATTTTAAAAATTTTATTAAATAAATATGGATACAAACAACAGGAATGTAAAACCAATACCTGAAGGATATCATACAGTCACACCATTCATGATAGTAAAAAATGCTGAAAGTGCAATAGAATTTTATAAAAAGGCATTCGATGCTAAAGAACGTCATCGTCTTTATGGAACAGATAACAAGACTATAATGCATGCAGAAATTACAATAGGTGATTCTCCTGTTATGCTTTCAGAAGAAATACCAGATATGAAATGGCTTTCACCTACTACTATTGGAGGAAATCCAACATCGTTCTATCTATATGTAGAAGATGTTGATTCATTTTTTGACAAGGCTGTCTCTGAAGGTGCTACAGTAATAGAACCAGTTAGTGATGCTTTTTGGGGCGATCGTTTTGGTTTTCTAAAAGATCCATTTGGTCACCAATGGTCTATAGCAACACACAAAAAAGATCTTTCACAAGAAGAAATACAAAAAGCAAGTGAAAATTTCTGTGCAGAAATGTCTAAACAGAAAAAAGAATAATTACAACTCTTTTTTCACTTTTTAATTTTTTTCTAATGTGATATTCATCTTTTGAAAACGCATAGTTGTTGGTCAAGATTTATTTTTTAAAAAAACAAAATATTATTTTTCTATGATTATAAATATTATTATCCCATCATCAAATCCTTGATAAATTGTTAAATTTCTTGATCAGACTTTTCATGTTCTATATCATTTGCAGATATTAAATATATTTTTTGTGACTAATTTGTATTGTTTGTTGAATTTAACATAGATATTGCTTTTTCTTTAGCAGATAATATAGCCGTATTTTTTGGATCGACTTCCAATGCCTTATCATACCATATTATGGCTTCTTCGTATTTGTCTAAATATGATAGGTCTATACCTTTATTGCTTAGTGTATTAAGATCATTCGGATCAACTTCCAATGCCTTATCATACCATTTTATGGCTTCTTCGTATTTGTCTAAATTGGACAATGCTACACCTTTGCTAGATAAAGCCTCAAGATAATTTGGTTCAACCTCTAACGCTTTGTCATACCATTTTATGGCTAGGTCATATTTGTCTAAATAGGATAAGGCTAGTCCTTTACTGTATAAGGTTATAGTATGATTTGGATCAACATCTAACACCTTATCAGACCATTTTATGGATTCAAGATAATCATTCATTTTAAAAAATGCATTTCCTTTATTAAATAACAAGACAACGTTATTTGGCTCTATATTTAGTGCTTTATTATATAGATCTATTGCATCTTGATACCTACCCAAATCAGATAATGTTGCTCCCAAATTTGATAGTGTACTAATATCATATGGATTGATGGATAGTGATTTATTATACCATTTTATGGCTTCTT
>JBNAIF010000138.1:0-7122 GCA_050043595.1 Nitrososphaeraceae archaeon
ACATCATTTAATTCTAAAGAATAAACAGTTACATTAATTTCAGATATTGAACCAGATTTAGCATGTTGTATTGCAAAGAATTTAGGTACGTGATCTGTTGTGTTTACTTTAGTATTTTGTTTATCAAGAAGTTTATCTTCATATTCTAATAATTCAGTTAATATATTATCAGGTCCCTGAGAATGAATAGAAGTTATTGTTGATAAAATAACAATAATAGATAATGTGGCAAACAATGTTATTAAAATTAAATTATTATTTTTCATTAATTGTAGGTAAATATATTAATATTTAAATTCCATTTCACTAAATAATAGCTGAACTCTAATTTTCATATATTTATCGATATTACTATCTACATACCTGTAATTGATATTATAACTTGTTACAAAATTTAATTTCCATTATGACTATTAATTCTTTTATTCTTCGTAGAAATTTTATCCCTATTCACTATTATTATTACACCTACAAGAATTATTATTGTTGCTATAATCATTCTAAAATTAATATTTTCATCAAGTATTGCCCAACCTAAGAAAATTGCTATAGTTGGGGACACATAGGCAAATGTATTTGCTAGTATTGGAGTAGTTTTTCTCAAAATCCAAAAATATCCGGCTATACCTAACGTTGATATTGTACAGAGATACAAGAGTGCAACTAAAGAACTAAAAGAAATTTCCAATAATTCAAAGGTATTAAGTTCTCCAATTATTATACTAACTACTATTGAAAGTAATCCACCAGCAAATAACCACATACCTGTTGAAAGTAAGATGCTGTTTGGTAATTCTGTTTTATTTGAATATAATGAACCAATAGACCAGCTAATTGCAGCAACTAATAAAGAGATTATACCAAAGATTTCAAACCTAACAGTTGAATTTTGAGTTCCATAAAAAAGTGCTTCAACTGTAGGGAATAGGAGAATTACAAAACCTATCATTCCTATAAAAATACCTAGTAATGTAAATTTATTTAACTTGAAATTATACAAAATGTTTCCAAGTACAATTGTCCATATAGGAACAGTAGAGTAAACAAGTACTGAAAGATCAGACGAAAGATATTGTTCACCAAATGCAATCAACCCACGTCCACCAACGACTAATGCAATACTAATTATTATTGCTGTTTTCCATTGATTCTTACTAATTATTTGTCCAATATTTTTTCCTTGCTCATTTTCTTGCACTGTATGACTATCTTTTATTATCTTTCTATTTCTAAAGAATTTAGACTGAGATACTTTAAAAATTAAAAATAATAGCATGCCACCAAAAATTGATTTAATTCCTTCTAGCAAAATAGGTGGAATTGTTTCAACTGCAATTTTGATAGCCGGATAAGCTGCTGCAATAGTAAACCATACAGAAATTAATATTATCCAGATCTTTATCTGTTGCAATTATAAAATCATAATATTGAGAATATAAAAACCATCGTTATGACGTTAAAAACTCGACTAATAAAGAAAATCTAATGAACATACTTCTAAAAATTATATCTTATTTAATAATTCAACTAATCATTTTTTTATCACTTGTTTTGATAAAATCAGTCACACGTTGTTTAAATATACATCTAACTTTTCTTGAATTTCCATTCTAAATACTCTTTTTCCTTGTTGTCTTTAATTCATTCGAATATATACAAATAAATAGATTCTTGATTGTGCCTTAACTACACTCAAACATTTTGCTTGAATACTGGTTTAGTGAATCTCCTTGAATACCATAATATTATCTTTCATTTGTCTTTATTTGTTCTCCTTATTTCAATAGATTTTATTGAAGTTCTACTTTTTCAATGGTTTCCTACATATTTTGATTAATTCTTTTTTTGGTTTTCCTGGATTTTTGATGATAGGTTTTTCTGTGTCTGTTGCATTTTCTTCTTGTCTATATACTAATGTAATCAATGATGTTCCAATAACAAGACATGAAAGTGTAGAAAGTAATAATATTGAAGTTAAATTATTATTTTTCATCAATCAAATGTAAACATATATTATTTAAATTCTATATTATGATCTTCTAATTGAATAATTAGAAACAATGTAAAAATACACTGCAACCATCCAGGGTAGGACTTTCCAGGGTTCAACAGCTAGTGTAGATGAAATAATATCTTTTGATATACCAAGTTGTCAATAACCAAATTAACAAAAACCTAGAAAATTTTCATATTATCGTGTCCAACTAAATAAATTAATTAATATTTATAAATCTCGGTCAATATTAAGAATTATGGGTTTATTCGGAATATATGGTAGCCATACTACTGAAGTGTGTCCATGGAATAATGCTGAAACTCGAAAATTAGTACTAGAAAAAGGTCCTAAAATAATTGAAGAAGCAAGTAATTTAAACATAAAAATAATTAATCAATATCATTCAGCACTAGAGCATACTTTTTTATGGGTAGTCGAAGCTGATGATGTTCATTCAATACAATCATTTTTTGCAACAAATGCAGGTAAATTTAATGCATTAAAAATAGTACCTCTGATCACATTCTCGGATGTTATTGAACAATGTAAAAAATTATAACATTTACATATTTTTTATTTTTAATATTTTAAATAGCATTATAAAAATAAGAAATATTACACTAGCACCAACTAAAAATGTAATTCCAAAGTAAATTATACAAAAGTCCTCATACGATAAGTCCAATAATACTTGTTAATTTTGTAAAATATAAAAAAGAAAATAAATATATAATAAACTAAGGAATACGAATGAAATAAGTATAGAAAGAAATGTTGTACCTTATTTTATTATGAAGCAGAAGAAAGTTAATATGATAAAAAATATTATTTGAAAAATTCTAGCATCTGTTTTATTAGAAAATTAGGTCTTTCTTCTGGAATGAAATGTCCTGTATTTGATAATGTTATTCCTGTAACATTATTTGCAACATTTTGAAATGATATAGTAGTAAAGTTACCTATTCCTGCTTCTCCACCTATTGTTAATATAGGCATATCTAATTTTTTTTGAGCATATTCTTTGTTTTGTTCAGCATCTTCAAAAACTGCTCGGTAGTATTCAAAACTTGCGCGTAATGCACCAGGCTTAGAGTATTGTTTAATGTATTCGTCTCTGGCTTCTTTAGTAATCGCAGATTGATTATAAGTCCAATCGTAAAACCAATTTAGATAGATATCTTCCTTTCCTTCAATCAATTTTTCTGGAAGATCTCTTACAGTATGAAATGAAAGATGCCATATTACATTTGGTGAAAAATTTCCTGCTTCTTCATATCCAAAACCCGGTAAAAAGATATCTAATATAATCATCTTACGTACATCATCAGGATGTTCAGCTGCATAAGAATATGCTACTGCACCTCCCCAGTCATGACCTACCAGATATATTTTGTTATATCCTAATTTTTTTACTAACTGATAAATATCATCTGCTACAGTTTTCTTGTCATATCCTGTTTGTGGTTTTTCTGAATTGCCTATACCTCTTAGATCTGGTACTATTACAGTATAATTATTATATATTAATTCAGGAATTATGTATCTCCATTCATACCATGTTTGTGGCCATCCATGTAATAATACTATTGGATCTCCTTTACCACCTGTTACATAGTGAAGTTCAATACCATTAACAGATGTTTTATGATGAGTAAAGATATGGACATTATCATAATCAACAATTGAATTTTCTCTGTCCACTATAGTTTGATTCGATTTTGTATTGTGTTGTTGCTGTGCTATAATTTGTTGGATAGTAAAGAATGGAATTGTACCAGTAACTATAATCAAAAAAATAAAAATTATGTTTATTGAAAAAATTTTCAATTTAAAAAAGTTACTCTATAAGGTAAATATTTTTCTATTTTTCTTGGATCATAGAAAAGTTTTGTACTAGTTATCTTATCTTCAGATGATACAGTAGTCTGATCTACACAGTCACATGAAACTGACCCCTCTGAAGTATTCATGGTTGCAGAAAGTACTATCAATACACTATCCTCTTCATCATATTATTTTTGTACATTTAATCCACCGTATACTAAAAGCATTTTTTATATTTTCAATATATTCTTGTTTGCCTTTCCACTGTTCTGAAAATCGATCAAAGGTTACATCGTAAGATAATACCGATGCTATATACTCTATATCCTTGTTCTTAATCCCTTCTAAAAGTTTGTATACTATATCTTTTGGATTTGTCATAATTCCTATATATATAATCTTATTAATAAATTTGAAAGTCAAGTTGTTTTAATCAGATAAAGTTTTGTTGAATTAAAGTAACGATGAACTTCTATAAACCTGTTGATAATTGCGAGTTTTTCCATCAACAAATATTTCAGAAACGTGTTTTAATGAAAATACTGCAATTTGTTCTAAAATTGAAATATTTTATTTTAATAATTTAAAAATATGAGTATTTGTAATTACTCAAAAATATAGATAATTTTTCGTTAATTATCATAATTTGATGTGTTACATAACTCATTTAAATAATTTGAATGTGATAAAATAATAAAATAATTATTTAACAGTAATACTTAAACAAGTTATACAATGATATTTTTAAATCTAATAGTAATAACATATTCTCCAAACATTCTTTTTATGCATGAAAAAAAGGACTCTACAATCCATCTTTGTCCATAGCGTACACTATGGTTCCATTCTTGTAAATTATTTTTCTGCATCTTGCTTATTTCTAAGAATATGATTTGTCTTTTTACAAATAGAATTATTCCTTACTTTGATTGCCGGTTTAATTCCTTTAAATGATAGATATTAAAAATTCTTGTTATTATCATATGCGCTATCTGCAATCAATTCATCAGCTATTTTGTTTGCTTTATTGTTATATCATCTATTAATTTTGGCAGTACTTTCGAATTATATGCTTTTTCAGTAATAAAAGTATTTTATATCCTATATTGTCTTTTTACATGTTCTTCAAGATCTTGTCTGCATCATACAACAATTCTTTGATTATATCTTTTACACTTTTACATTGCTAAGAACACATGCTTTTTTGGGTTCTGATGCACTTGTAATAATTGTATCAGACGATCTAAATTGAAAATTCTACTAAAATTCTTATCAACCAAGTCCACCAATCAGCATAATATCAAACATAATTAATATGATTTTATAGCATAATATTGCGATAGTTCTAATTTTCAAAAGAAAATACGTAGTATTGAGTAAAAGATTTAATATTAAACTAAAAAAGTATAAGGGTATTGGTATCTACAAACCAACAGAAATATTATTTTTTTTGTGTGGATGTTGTTGGATCTTCTATTAATTATCAATCGAATGAAAGTTATCTGAAAGATTTGTTATCTTTTATCAATGATTTTCTAAAACAGAATAAAATTGATCCTAAAATACATTCTACATTTACAGGAGATGGATCTTTGATTTTCTTTAAGGATAATACACTACTTCCATTAAAACTTGCATTTCATTTGCATGACAATTTCCGAAAGAAAACAAATAAAATAAATCAAACATCCAAATTCAAAATAGGAATATCTTATGGTTATTCTAATAAAATCAGTGAAGCAGAAAATCAGAATGGACTTCCGTTTTGGGGTGAAGGGCCTACAGTAGCAAAAAGATTATGTGATTTATGTGATTCATATAATATATTAATTAATGATGAAGCGGTGAATAAATTCAAAGAATTATTAAATGCAGAACATGATTTCTTAAAAGGTCAGGAGTTTGAAGATGTATTTCAAGATATAGGAAAATATTATGTAAAACACAAACAAGAATTAAGAATTTATAATTTCTTTATGTACTTTAATAGACAAATAATAGGAAATCTAGATTTACCAATTGATAAGAGAGGAATAATAGATAAAATCGAAGTTTCACCACATTTAGCTAAACCATTAGATCTGTTCTTTCAAAGTGAGGCAAATAAATTAGTAAATAAGATAGACAAAGAAGAAGTAGTTTTATTTATTGATTCTGCAAAAAAATTATACGAGTTTCTCTTTCAAAAAGCTAGAGAATATTCAGGAATAAATAAAATTCTTCCTAGTGAATTTTTTGATTATCATCAACAATTCCTTACACGACATGGTGAATTAGTTCGTAATAATAGCAAAAAGAGTTTTAGAATTATGTTAATGACCAAGGAAGAAATACGTAAAGATTGGTATTGCAACAAAACCAGATCTTCAAGCACAAATTTTGTTAGATTTCATATGGATTATGACATAGTTCTTTTGCAAATAAATCCTAGCATAGTTTCGGAGGTTATAATTCCGTCGCTTGTTTCTAAATATGCTTCTTTTTATTTGCATAACACACATCTTGGTATCTGGAAAGACAAATACGCTGTATTCTTTGAAAAATTAGATCTGAAGGAAAGTAATTCCAATCAGAAAATCGGAAAGTTTTGGATAATATCAAATACTAATCCTTTATTCAAAAACTGTGAAAATTTTCTCAATGAACTTTTAGATCATAGTAAACATGAAAAAAATCAATTGATCTTGGATGATATGGATAGACCAATATTTTTACCTTGGAATGGATTGGACTTCGAATCTATAGATACTACTTAAAATCATTATTTTAAGATATTATTTCAGTTTATAATGCTTGTGTTTTAAACTAAATACTAAATAATCAACAATAAAACCTATTGTCATAGTGATGAATGATTATACTTTTATTTAATTCATAAATTAAAACAAAAGTAATATCTAAAAAAATACTATGAATATACTTGAATACATTGGATATTTTATATAAAAAGAAATCAATGTACTTTGGAAATGAAGTCAATGTTAATATCTTGATTAATACGAATGAAACTTGATTAGAAAAAGATCTGATCGTTTTAAAGATAACATATATTTATAATAATAATTTACCATTAGTCATACTAAAATTTTTTGTTTACAAAAATATGGTATTAAATAGTAGATCTAATCATATTTCATATATACTATTTTTCCATGATATCGCAATATACTAATTCTTATATGATGTGATCCAAATTTAAAAAATAAATTATAAAAAAATTTAATTTGGTTAATAATGCTTACTTTGGTCCATGATAATGTTCTGGATATGGTTCTTCATCCAACTTACTTACTGGTTCTCCT
>JBNAIF010000139.1:0-3673 GCA_050043595.1 Nitrososphaeraceae archaeon
TCAATTTAACGGAGAATTTAATGCAGGTTCTCTTACATTTGCAGGTTCAGCATTAGCATTCCACACTGTCAATGGAGACGAATTTAGTGTTAGTTATGCAACTGCGGGAAAAGTACTAAATCAAACTGGATTACCTCCATAGCACATAATTCTTTTTTTATTTTATTTTCTATCGAACTTATTCTATAATTACTTTTAGTATCTTTTATAGCTTTATTCATACCTTTTAAAATAAGAAAAATACCTATAAACTATTAAAAAATATATTATAATTCAAATTCCTTTTTCCTATTCTCATTAGCGTCTAACAGATCTAATTAAATCCAAATAACAAAATTCATGTTCTTACATACAATTTGAATATGATAATTCGGTGAATAAATTAAATATACATTTAAAAAATATGCATATACATTCTAATCCTTTGCAATTATTTTTTGTTTTATATAATTAAATTCTTTTTCTGTTATCATTCCTTCTTTCTTCAAACTTGCAAGTTTCCATAATTCATCTACAATAGAGGTTGTGCTAATAGAAATATTTTCTGTTTCTAATTTTTCTTCTTGCTGCCGTTGTGGTAAATGTCGTTTTTCATCCACTAATGTTTCAGTATTTTTATCATTGCTTTCATACGCCTCCTTATCTGAAAGTGATTCTTCTAATTGTTTTTCTAATGGTACTAGATTGTTTTGAATACTGCTACTTTTTAATATCCCTGAACGGATTATTTCTACTAGATTTTCTGCTTTCTTCTTTGAAATTGCTTCAATTATTCCTTCTTGATCATTTTCCCCCTCAATTACATTATCTGCCATTCCCAACTTTGTAGAACTCATTAAGGAGGGAGCCTTAAATTTTATTGTAGATGACAATAATCCTTTTTCAATTTTTAAACTTGTAATAACATCATATGGAATATCTATTATGTCAGATTTTATTCCAAGCATGTATGGATCTCTAATTATTAATCTTCTATCTGTTGCATAAATTGTGTTTGGTGTGAAAAATGAACCTCCTGGTTTTATTTTTGATTGTCTGGCAACAAGTAATACTCTTTCATTATGATTTAACATTTCACTTATATTGTTGACTTCATTCAAATCATCTTGATCTAGATGGATATCAATATATTTTGAATCTAATTGAGTTTCCGGTCCCTTGTTTTCTTCTACACTAAAAGTCATATTTATAAAATATTTAGAAATCTTATCTTTTTAGAATTTGGAATAATTATATGTTAATAAATACAGTATAGAATATTATGAATAAATATTCTGGTATTATTCTAGATTAATCTATCATCATTCTAAAAAGAAGTGATCATGGACAGAGAGACTTTCTCGACGTAATAAACATAAAACTGTACTTGGTTCACCCACATTAAGAAATTTCTTTTTCCTGATCCTGTTCTTCTGCAGTTACTTGACTATGATCATCACCTATTTGATCTCACTGATATTGCCATATTGGATCTCGTATTCGCATTAATTGCGAATTCACCAAAAACGTTTAGGTTATCTGTTGTTGGCTATCTTTGAGCAAATGAATTACCTGAAACTGTATATGTAAAGATAAAGACTTGACTTACTTATTTAATCGGAAGTATTGTTAAAATTTTAATACATAATTTATTATATTATGTTACGGATCTGAGATACATGCAAACTCAAAACCCTCATTTCACTATTTTATTTTGACTTTTAAGGAATATTAATAATACTAAAATCATAGATTTAAGTAAGATAATTATATGTTCTATTTTTCTTCTGCAAATGACAAAAATAATAATATTAGAAATTAAATCCACTCAATAGACCCAAATTCCAATTTTGAATTAACAAATTATAAACATATGACCTACATATATCAAATTTAGGATACAACTAAATTAAGTCCATAGCCTTTATTTTATATTTAGTATATTACTGAAAATATGAATAGATTTTTCAAAATCACTTGAACGAAAATTAATGAATCAAAAAAATTGTTAATTTATAGACATATCATGATATGCTTCATAATCTTTAAAACATTCCTAGACTATATCTTGTATAAAAGTGTCAAAAGATGATTATGATATACTAAAAGAAATTAAAAAAAGATTTGATAAGAAATCAGACCTTTTCGAAAAACTATTTGTTATGCTTTTAGGTTTATCATTATTTATATTATTATTTGTTCTTTTACCTTATGTTTATCATATAGACGCTAAAAATAAATTAATTATAACTAATCAAGATTTGAATGAAGATTTAATTTCAATTAAAAATATGAATGACACAGTTTCATTGATTGGAACTAGAAATAATTTATTAATAAATCAAACAGGCGAAGATTTTAATGATATAAATAATATTCTTATTAATGTAACATTAGGAAAACCATATTTGTTAGAATGTAACCATATAAAATTGCATCATATGTTACAATGTCATATAGAGATTTTAGTTGATACTGAATATGAATTAATTAGTAACTTTAGTGAACAATTTATTTTTCCCAAAATACAAGAGATACTGAAAAAAAATTCATGGCAAGAAGTTTATTTATCAGAATTAAATGATAATCTTCTAGATTTAAATGGTAGTTATTACAGGATTATTAATAATTTTAGTACGTCAGACATACAAGAAGCAAAGATTCCAATAAAATTACATGAAGAAACTATTACATACTTATCTAATAGTTCTAATACATCCCGTAATATTCTTTTAGGTGAAATAACACAGCTTGAAATAAAATATAATTGGAATTTGGGTCAAGATGATTATAATACACAGGAGATAATACAGAATTTTAATAATACAATCCAAAATGTAAGAAATGATATTAAGAAAACAGATAACACAATTAACGAAATAAAAGGAAGAGCAGATGAATTTGCAAGTCCTATGGGCAAACTTGTCTTAGGTTTTGATGAGATTATATTGTTCTTTCCATTATTATTGATAGGAGGATATCTTGTTTGTATCTTTATTTTAATAGAAATATTTTTTCTACGAAAGATTTTGTTTGATCTATATACAAATCAAGGAATTTCTGAAGAAGATATTTCTCGCGGTATACCACTATGGATAGATAACAAGAATTTAGGTCAGAATAAAAGTGTTAGAGCGGTTATATTATTTATACCTATGATAATTTTTTTTATATCAACATATTTGAATCTTTATCTTTTGAGTATACCTACTGAATCATTCATAATATTTAATAATTATTTTAAAGAACTAATAATTGTGTATATAATTGCAGGTTCAATTGGCATATTAGGTTTTGTAAAACTATATAAGACATATAATCAAAATACAATTTAATATTTAATTACTTAGTAAATTATTCAATTAATATTTAATATATCGTTATATTTCTGGTGTAAATCTGTCGTTTGTTTCAATATTTGTTCCTCATTTAATTTTTTTTGTTCCAAAATTGAAGTTTCGTTTAAAGTATTATTTATTGTTACGTTATTAGTATTTGTAAAGTTAGAGAAGGATTGATTTACTATAGTATATTTCTTCTTTAATGTATCTATTAATCCGAAATTCTCACCAAAAACATTGCCAATACAAGTAGTAATAAGTAGTATTAAAATGCTCATTATATAGAATTTCAATAACTTTAGTAATCATAAATTGAATATAAAGCTATTTAAATAAAATATAATTACCAATAA
>JBNAIF010000140.1:0-5201 GCA_050043595.1 Nitrososphaeraceae archaeon
GCCTTTTTATCAGAATCATAAACAGGATTAAACAATTCAACTATTGTAATGTCTTGTTGTCCTTCTCTTTCATCTACAACCAAAACAGCATTTGGTGGATCTACTGCAAAACTATCTTCGCCAACAGACCAATTACCTATAAAGTCTGTAGTACTTATTGATTTTACAATTCTATCAGGTCTATCTGAAAACAAAATAGTCTTGTCTGATACATCATTTAACTCAAGAGAATACACAGTTTCATTGATTTCAGATATTGAGCCTGATTGAGCATGTTGTATTGCAAAAAATTTAATTAACTCTTCTGACGTAGTTGTATTTACTTTAGCATTTACAGCATTTGTGTTACTTTCAATCATAAGCAATAATACTGTAGATGATATTGTTACTATTAATACTAAACTAAATGTATAATTTCTCAATTTGCTATTCAAGCACCATCAATTATTAGGGCAGTATGTCCAATATCTAATGGTAAATCATCAAGTGTAGAGTTATCTACAATTGTAAAATCATACTTTAATGTATTTTTATCCATATCATAAATTGGATTGTAAAGTTCTATTACAAATGTTTCTTGTACCATTTGTTCATCATCAAAAATTAATGCAGCGTTTGGCGGTACTTCTGCGTAACTTGTATATGCCCCTATTAGTGTTGACCAATTACCTATGAAGTCAAAAGTATTCCTCGCTTCTACAATTCTATCTGGTCTATCAGCAAAAGAAACTGTTTTATCAGATATATCATTTAATTGCAGTAAATATGCAGTTGAATTAATTTCAGAAATCGAACCTGAGTTTGCTTGTTGAATACTTAAAATTGGTGCTGTAAAGAATTTTCCAATATTACTATCATTTGTCTCATCTTCTGAATAAACTATTTGAGATGATAATGTTGTTGTAGTAACAAGTACTGTTGTTATTGCGACTGAAAATATGAGCAATAAAAGTAATCTTATGTTTTTAATCTTATTCATTACCTGATTCTAAAACTATGTAATATTAAAATTTTGATTGCTTATTTGTTTATTTGGTAAGTTAAAATTTAAAAATTACTTAAATGAGTATATTATTCCTGATATTGGACTCTATTTTTCGTACTGCTATTGGTATTACTCCCAATGGGCACGAAGATTTCTCGGATTTACTATTTTAAGCACAAATTTTATTTAATCATAATTACAAAAAATAGATGATGAATAGATTTACATTTTAATTATGCAAAATATAAAAAATAAATAATTAAATATTGATGAGATAAAAAAAGTGGTAGATAAAAAGTGTTAAGCTTTACGTAGTGAGATTATTGATCATATTTCAAAAGCATATGGACTTTTGACTAATCACTACTTTCCTCGAAACTTTACAAAAAATGATTTGCTCGGATATTCTATTGCCTTTTCTAAGTATAAAATTAGGAGGGACAAGTCAAAGGATGTTTCTTACAATAATCTATTACCAAAGTAGTCGGTCCCAACTCACTCGGTAAATCAATCGAGGTAGTATTGTCTGGAGTCGTATCATATTTTAATGTCTTGTTCTCAGAATCATAAACTGGATTAAACAATTCTACAATTGCAGTATCTTGTTTATCATTATTTGAATCTACAACCAATACCACATTTGGTTCATCAACTGCAAAACTATCTTGTCTTGTACTCCAATTACCTATAAAGTCTGAAGTTGTCATGGATTTTACAATCCTATCTGATCTATCTAATAATATGATAGTATCAGAGACATCATTTAATTCCAAGAAATTAGTTGTTATATTAACTTTAGATATTGAATCAAACTGTGCATTCTGAATTGCAATAAATTAAGGTTCAGAATCTTTTAGATTTACATCCTCTTCTTCATAGTGTTGTTGTCCCTACAATATATTATTACTAAATATCATAAATGAGGAAATAATTCCTAAAATGATAAATGAAGATAATTTTTTCGTTAATGATGTTACAAAAGAAGACTTTTTAATATTTTCTAATCTAATATAAATATAAAAAGAAGAGAGACTACTATTTGTTATGTTAGGTGATTTAATATATGAAGGACAAGGTAGAATTACTGGTTCCAGAATCTTAAATGCAGAAGAAAATAAGATCGAATATACATTGATAGAGGAAGGCAAATTCAAAGATATACCAGTACATGTAATAGCAACTTTTTGGACCATTCCTGCAGGCAAGAATACAGTTCATTCCGAATCACAAGCGATAATCACTACTAAAGATAGTGTAGAAACAGCAACTTACAAAGCGTATGGTATTGGACGTTATAGTGAATCAGGAGGCACAAGTTTTAGAGGTACAGTTTTTTATAAAACAACAATTGTAAAACTTTCGTTTCTAAATAATATGATATATGTATTTGAAGCAGAATCCGATAAAAATAATCATTCAGCTAAGATTTGGGAATGGAATTGATAAAAAATAAATAAAATGAAAATATTTTTTTTTACTTTTCTATAGATTGTTTATTATTTTCTTAACCTCTCCATACTTAATGGCTTTAATGGTAGTAGTTCTTACTTTACCTTTACTTTCTACTGATAGTAAGGAAAAGATCAATACAACATTATCCTAATGCTTCCAAAATACTACACTATATCGTCCAAAAGACCAACAGATTTCATATACTCTGCCACATTTACTTTCTGCTACTTGTTTAATGGGATCTCTACCTATTGATAACATAATAAAATATCTTTCTTCAGCTGAATCATATAACTTAATATTCTTGACTCCGTTATTGTTTCTATTATGGCCATATCTTTGGCAATACTATTAAGACATTATAATAAGCAACAGGTAGTAAGAAATCCTTAATACTTTTTGTAAGTAATTTTATTGTTTTATTTGAATAAGTTAGTTTTATTGTACATTGATTATTGTTAATACAACAAAATTTCTGAAACAAAAAATCATAGACAGAGGATTAACAACAATATTTAAATTGATTTTGTTTTTTTAAATTGAATTGATTCACTATAATACGTAAACTTGATTTAAGATAATAATTGGACTCCATTTTTCGCACCGCTATAGGTATTTCTCCCAACGAGCCCGTAGTTTTCTCGGGTTCAATATTTTGAGTACAAATTTTATTTAATCATAACCACAAAAAGAAATATACTTCTATTTGCAAAAGGAGATAAATTTATCCTAATTTAACAGACATTATTGTTTATATTTATGAATATGATCAGAGACTACCACTGTCATCACGGCAATCACCATTCTCCAATACTACCAGAACGGAATACAATATCTATCAATATTACATTATGTCCAAAATCTTTTGGCAATTCAATAGATGCAGCATTATCTAGAGTTATATCATAGGTTAACGTCAGTATCATAAAAATGTTAAAATGCTAAATTAATAATAAATGGATATGGAAGAAAAGTTACTATCTCAATGCCACTAGAAAATAAATCATGATTTTTTACTTTTATAAAACTTATTACTTAACTTCTAGTAAGTTAATGAATACTACTCTACTTACATGTCTATATAAACTAAAATTAGTTAATTAATGTGACAAAAACTGTATTAATTACAGGAGCAAGTTCTGGAATTGGAAAAGCAACTGCAAAATATTTTGCAGAAAAAAATTGGAATGTAATAGCAACTATGAGAAGTCCTGAAAAGGAAGAAGAATTAACAAAACTCAATAATATTATGGTTACAAAACTTGACGTGTTAGATACTGCTTCAATAAAATCTGCAACAGTTGAAGGAATTGAAAAATTCGGCAAGATTGATGTGATTGTTAACAATGCCGGTTATGGTGCATTTGGTCCACTAGAAGCTTTTTCAGAAGAAAAAGTTAGAAGACAATTTGATGTCAATGTTCTAGGACTGCTGAAAGTAATCAAAGAAATTATTCCTCATTTTAGAGAAAACAAAGATGGAACTTTGATCAATATATCTTCTATAGGGGGTATACTAGGATTACCATTTGGCTCTTTGTATCATGGTACAAAGTTTGCAGTTGAAGGAATTTCAGAAGCTCTTAGTTATGAATTTGGAGAAATTGGATGCAAAGTTAAGATCGTTGAACCTGGAGCAATTAATACTGACTTTGGAGGTAGATCGTTTGATTTTGCAAATGATGAAGGTTTAGTTGAGTATCAAGGTTTAGTTGAAAAATTTATACAACCATTGAAAACGATGATGGAAAATGGCTCAGACTCTATAGTAGTTGCCAAGGTAATCTACGAAGCTGCTATGGATGAAACCAATAAGCTGCGATATACTGCAGGAGATGATGCAAAGCAATTTGCAGATGCCAGGAAGAAAATGGACGATAAGGAATTTTTTGAAACACTTAAATCGCAATTTGGAATATGAAGTGTATAGAATGAAAAACTTATGTATACTTATTTTGAATGGATAACTCCTTCTTATTCCTCAGTAAAAACAAAACTAGTCAACTATTCAAATTAATATCTTTTTATTAGGATCATATACTGGATTGAACAACTCTACTATTACAGTATCTTGTTTTCTAATTCATCTACTACTAATACTGCAGTATGTGTATCAATCATAAAATTATCATCTTCTATTTAATGAATTACATGTAAAATCTGAAATACTCATATTTTACAATTCTATCATGTATGTATGAGAACTAAAAGACAGTCACAATTAATGCGTAATGGAAAACTTGACGAAAAGTCATTTTGATTTGCAGTTCAATTACCTACTAGATTAGAAGCAACCGGGGATGTTATGTAAACAATCTATGAATAAAGTAGTTTGTCCAACCTCGCTTGGTAATTCCATTGATGTTGCATTATCTGCAGTTATTTCATATTTTAATGCCTTTTTCTTAGAATCATAAATAGGATTAAACAATTCTATTATTGTAATGTCTTGCTTTTCTGATTCATATACCACTAATACTGAATTTGGCTTATCCATTGCAAAACTGTCTACTCCAGTAGACCAATTTCCTATAAGATCTAATATACTTACAGAAGTAACAATTCTATCAGGTCTATCGGAAAATAATATCGTTTTGTCAGAAACATCATTTAATTCTAAAGAATAAGCAGTTGTATTGATTTCAGTAATAGAACCAGATCGTGAATATTGTATTGCAAAGAATTTAGGTTTATATACAACGGTTTTATTTTCTTGTGCATACACAGAACCTGAAATTATTGACAATGATGAAATAACACATAT
>JBNAIF010000141.1:0-7575 GCA_050043595.1 Nitrososphaeraceae archaeon
AATCTTAAATATATTTACAGAATCAATATTGTATGACCGATTTAAAGCAAGGTTTGAAAGATGGAGATTATCCGTGCTCTGCTACTTTGAAAATTAAAGATGGAAAGGCAACAGTAATTTTAGGTGATGGTTTTGGTTTAAAAGATAGTACTGAAATTCCATTGGCAAATCAACCAAAAGGTAGTAACATTAAGATAGGTTATAGTGATTCTATTAACTTATTTAATGGACAGGCAGTTATCTAGAAATACATATCTAAATTTTTTAATTTCAAAATATTCTATAACAAGTATAAATGTTAGATAAAAAGAGTAAAATGTATTTTAGATAAAAGAGTAGAATGTGTTCCAATATAGATCTTTAATTAAGGTAAAATACATTTATGGATACTTATCCATTTTTCGAATCATATAATCCTATTCATATTGGATCTTAATTTTTTGCACTGTGGAATTATTAAGATCATCTGAATCATATGTATTTAGTGCAGTTCTAAACCTAACTATTTTTATCAATATATTCACTAATGACCAACAAGTTTATGTTTATTTTGAGCAGAGCATTAATGTCACTCATATTTATCCAAGACAGTAAAACTTTAGATTTAAGAATTTTTATATACACTATATTTCTATTAATCTTCACATCATGATTGTATATATGTGCAGATCTTGACATGTTAAAACAAATAAAACATTTAATTTTAAGATATATCATAAGCAATTAAACTACCAGAAACAAGATAACAATATTTAATTTTTTTAAAATTAACAATTCTCAATTATTTTAGTCAAAATTAAATTAACTAGTCCACTTAACCAAAGGGTTCAAATCCCACTGACCCCATTATATAAGTGGGTTCATATACTTGAATTTGGTATTATATTTTGTAAATAAAGAAAAGGAGGTTATGTAAAAATGCCAATGAAATTATCAACAACAATTGGAAAGATTGACACCATTGATAATTCTGATAATGCAAAGATAATAAAGGAATTTATAGAATACATGCAAAATAATGATTCTTCAGAACATCATCAAAATAACAATCTTAAGGTCATAATTCCATTCGCAAAATTTCTTGGTAAAGATGTCTCATTTTTTGATGTTAAAAATAAAGATCAAGTTTTATCATTTTTGAATACTAAAAAGAAGAGCAATGAGGAAGATTCAGATAAAAGATGGATTACCACCTGGAACAACTATCTCAATAGAATTAGACTATTTTATAGATGGTTATACAACAAGGACAAAGATATTGAAAAAGAAAGTTGAATAACTCCTGAATTTCTACAAATCAAGAACAAAAAAAGCAAGAGAATTTCACCATACCTGGAAAGTGAGATATGGGAAAGAGATGAATTGTTAACTATTTTAAAATATGAACCACATAAAAGGAACAAGGCAGCACTTGCGTTATTTTGGGATCTTAATGGCCGAAATCATGAAATAACTTTTTTGAAGTTAAAACATATAAGAATTAAAAAAAAATATGCAGAAGGTGAGGTACCACATAATTGTAAAACTGGGAGCGGTCCAATTCTATTAACTTTAAGTTTTCCTTTTGTAAGAGATTGGATTAATGAACATCCATTCAAGAATAGTCAAGATGCAAGATTAATTTGTAATCTGAAAACAGGTTCTAAAGTAAATCCAGAATCTATGTGGACAATGATGAAACAATTACGCGAAAGAATCATTCAAATGCTTAAAGATGGTTCTATTCATGATAAAAAGGAAGAAAAACAATTAGAATATTTATTAAAGACCAAAAAATTTAATCCTTATTGTCTTAGGCACTCTTCCATAAGTTCAGACAGCGATTATCTTACAGAATATGCCTTAAAGAAAAAAGTTAGATGGTCTATGAACTCGAAACAAGGACAAAGATACATAAAAAGAAGAATTGGAGATGATCTTAAAAAACAAATCCTTGCAAGAAATGGAATAATTTCTGAAAATGAAATTAAAAAGCAATCAACAATACATCTATGTCCAAGATGTGAATTTGTGAATTCTCTTGATTTCAAATATTGTTCTAAATGTAGTTATCCTTTAGTTCCACAAGCCTTTGAGGAAATAAAGTCTGAAGAAGATAAAAAATTAAAAATGATTGAAGAAAAACATACCAAAGAAATTCAATCTATACGCAATGAAATGAATGATCAATTCAATAAAATTATGGTATTAATTCAGCAAAATCCAAAACTTGTAAATGTAAAACCAGAAATATTAATAACTAAAAATAATACAAAAAATAATGTTTAATTTATTAATAATATGTTACTAGCTTTTCTTCGCTATTTGAATTTTCGAGACTCGTACAAATACCATTTACATTAGAATATTCGTCTTTAAGATATTCTTTCATAATTCTTATATTTTTTAATTGGTATTCTCGTATTGTAGGTACCAAATAAGAATAATCATCATAAGGTATTAAACCATCTCTAATGCATGTTGCTAAATAATACGTTATTTCCCCTGAAAATCTTCTTGTTACTGTATATCTAAGATAATCCAATGGCATGTGTAATTGATCTTTTAGTTCTTGTGATATTTGTTTTAGTAATTCTACTTCATGATATTTTTGCAATGCCCCTTCTTTAATTATCTCAATATGACATTTTCTAAAAAAATCAAAATGTAATAAAAAAAGAAAATCCTTCGAATAATTTTTAGATAAATTTTCTAACACATTCAGAATTCTCTTGTTGTAATTTTTTTTATCGTCATATTCTCTTTCAATTTCTCCTAATATATACAAAATCAATCCTCTAATGTTTAATTGATATTGATATAATCTTTTGTTTTTCTTTATCTCTTCAATTTCTTGCAATTGTGATATATTTCTTGATTGAAAAATACCGCCTTCATGAAATCCTCTTTTCTTGTTAATTTCATTATTATATTGACTAATCTCTTTTTCTTTTTGTTCTATTATTTTTTGATATTCTGGTTTTAATTTTTTATCAAGAAAACCTATTTTTGTTTTGTAAATTGCATCTATGTATTTTTTTGAAGGTTTAGATTTTGAAGGTATAATTTTCTCTTGTGCTGATGGAAAAAATAATACATTATTTTCATAATGTATATAAATTTCTCGAATTATCTCTTTTTCTTCTTTTATTTTATTTGGATTTGTGAAAATAGTTAATTTGGAACCGTACACTTTCGGCAATTCTATTTTAATAGAATATATTGAATCAGATTCTATACAAAGTTCATTTTTTCCAATTTTTTTAAATTCGTATTTGATATTACTTTTATGAAGAAAATCGATATTAAAATATTTTTTTAATATCCTTAATGCATTTTTTTGCTCTGTTTTATCATCTATAATTTTATCCCAACGAAAAAATTTTTCGTAATATTCTTTATTAATTTCAGGACATAATTCATTTAACATTTCGTATGAATACTGATGTTGAGATTTGTTTGAATCATTTTGATTCATCATATTTTTTAACAAATATGAAGAAAGTGGTGTTTTAGAAGATCCAAGTATTCGTAATAACATAGTATATTTTTCTTTGGTAAGACTTTTTTGCAGTTTTTTCATTTTCTGTGCTTTATTTGGTAAGACTATACCGTTATGTAATAAGATTATTACTGTTAATACTTATGTCTAAAAATAGAGTAGGACTATCGATCTCAAAATCGATAATAAATACAATAGATAAGGACAGGGGCGACATATCTCGGAGTAGGTATATCCAACGAATACTGGAAAAATATTACCTAATACATGAAACCAAGGAAAATAAAAAAAATAATGAATTTAGTATATCTGATTCTCTAGCTGCAACACCAGGATTATCAGATATACTGGATACCTAAACGGAGACGAACCGTTATGGTAGATAATATTAATGCAAACATAACTAATAAATCCATCTGCAACGCAGTTGGTTGCTTTGAGAAATCTGTTATTGAAATAGATCTAAATGTTGGTGAATATAGGAAAATAACTATTTCTGTATGTAAAAACTGTATATCAAAATTCAGGTGAATATGGATAATATGATGTCTAAGAATTCTTTTTATTACTATATATCATCTATTTTGGTTGATATTTGTTATCGTGATCGTAATAGAAATTTTCATATTGTATTGAATAACTGTGAAAAAAATGTAATTGTAGGTAGTCTACTTTGAGTAGTATATCCAATAATTTAGACATAAATAAATGGGCTGATTTCTGGTTTTATCAAATAGGCGTAAATATTATTTCTGCAGATACTAGAAGAAAAACCGTGTGTGAAAATTGGTCTAGCTGGCAAAATAAGTATATTCCTAAAGAATTACACGAATTTCGAAAGAAAAATGGATATTACAATAAAGGAATTGCTATAATTACTGGAAAGATATGGCGGGGGCCTTTTAAAGATAAATATCTAGTAGCAATTGATTTAGATAATAAGAAAGCAATTGATGAATTTTGTATAAATAAAAAACTAGAATTATTTAAAAGTAAAACCCTTGTTGAACAACATGCAGACAAAAATAAAATACATATTTATTTTATTGTAGATGAACAAATTCCAGACAAGTCAAGTGATATAAATAATATTGATATGAGAAGTAAAATTGAAGATAATGAAATTCCGGCTATAGAAGTAAAGGCAAGTTCAAAAAAAATTATGTTCTGTTCTAATTCTCCACACAAAAATGGCAGTAATTACCAAATTATTGGAACATTAGAACCACAAGTCTTTGAAGCATGGGGAATAAAAGAACAAATTAGTATTATTTGTGATAAATATAATATTTCATATAATTTGAAAAGATCTAACAATAATTTAATTCCAATAAAAGATTTATTCGAATCAGAAACAAAGATATTGGAAGGTCACAATAGACACGAAGCACTTCTCAGGGTTATGGAATCATTATTGCAAAGAAATAGAGGGATTATGACTTTAGAAGAAATTAAAGAACATGCGAGAAAAATAAATCAAAGGTTATGTGTACCTCCTCTCAATGATATAGAATTTGAAAAACAATGGAAACATGCTATTAAATTCATAGAAAGAAATCATGATAATATCAATGAAAATAGAGAAACGGAAGATACTGGAAATAACAATCACATAATAAAAGGAGATACTCGATTTTCTAATGAAAAATCCGTTGCTGAAATTATTACTGAACTTGCATTAGAGACTTGTACTTTATTTAAAAATGAGTATGAACAACCCTATGTATTATTTAAGATAAACAATCACTATGATGTGTTATCAATTGATGGAAGTAAATTCGAAAATTATCTAGCAAAGTTATACTATGACCAGAATGAAAAACAAATTGCAAATGCTGAAGCAATTAATAATGCTATTAGAACACTAAGAGCAAAAGCACTTTTTGGAGGCAGAACTATTCCATTACATTTGAGAGTTGCGTGGGCTAGATCAGATACTAAAGATTTTATTTATTATGATATGTGTGATGAAAAAAGAAGATATGTTAAAGTAACAAAACAAGAAGGATGGCGAATTGTGGAAAATCAATTTGATGTTCTATTCAAAAGATTTGGACACCAATCACCACAAGTTGAACCTTTGTATAATTATGATCCTAAAATATTAGATAATTTCGTGGATTCCTTAAATATAAAAAATTATAAACACAAACTTTTGGTCAAAGTATGGATGATATCTCTATTAATTCCTGATATCGTTAAACCAATGTTGTTACCATTTGGAGAAAAAGGTTCTGCAAAATCTACACTATTTAGAAAAATAAAAATGTTGATAGATCCCAGTCATTTAGATCTATTTTCAATTACACATAGTAAAGAGGAATTCATACAACAACTATCTCATAATTATTTATGTTTCTATGATAATGTCAGATATGAACCAAAATGGTTATCTGATGAGGTTTGCAGGGCTATTACAGGAACATCACATAGCAAACGGAAATTATATTCTGATGATGACGATATTCCGTATAGATACAAAAAAATTCTTGGTTTTGCAGGAATAAATGTTATTTTCAAAGAACCTGATGCACTAGACCGCAGCATAAAGATTGAACTAGAAAGAATAAGAGAAGAAAATAATATTCCAGATTCTAAAATAGAGCAAGAACTAAAACAACAGATTCCAGGTTTATTAGGTTACATATTTGATATAGTTTCAAAAGCATTAGCAATTAAAGATTCAATTCGATTGGATCGGTTGCCTAGAATGGCCGATTTTGCAGAATGGGGCGAAGCAATTGCTAGAGCGTTAGGATACTCACCATTAGAATTTATTAATACATATTTTGAGAATATAGGAGAACAAAACGTAGAAATCATTGAAGATGATCCATTTGCTTATGCAATATCAAAATTTATAGATTATGAAAGACAGTCATGGATAAGTTCTCCTAGGATATTTATTGATCACTTAAAAAATTATGCAGAAAACAATAATATAGAAAGCATAAAATTCCCTAAAAATCCACAAGCAGTATCAAGACGATTAAATAAAATCAAGTCAAATTTAAGGGAAGGATTAGGAATTGAAGTTATAGTTGATAGAATTACTGCAGGTAAAGGCAACAAGAAACAGATGAATAACGCCATAATAAAGATTCGAAAAATATCTCCAGTATATCCAGTATCTCCAGTGACCCAAAACGACGAGGAAAATAAACCAGGAAATACTGGAGATATTAAAAAGACTGGAGATAATACCTACAGGGAATCAAAAATACCTCCAGTAGATAATATCAAAAATCGTACTCAAATCACTAGTGATACAGATCAAACTGGAGATACTGGATATACTGGAGATAAAATACTAAAGAGTTTAGGAGCCAACGCGTCATCAACTCTGAATAATAATAATTTTCCGCAGGAATTATGTAAGTGTAATTATTGTGTAGCCGAATTTACTACAAGAGAAGATCATCTAAAACATTGTGTAAATAATCATCCAAAAAAACCAGCAAAACCAGATAGAAAATGGATTGAAACGATGAAAGAAAATGGCGAAAATGTTGATGCTAAAGGAAATTCATGGGAGTAAAAATTGATTAACCTAAATCGAATTTATAATGAAGATTGTCTTCCTTTTATGAAAAAATTAAATAGAAACTTAATTGATATTATCATAACATCACCTCCATATAATATTAAAATAAATTATGGTAACAATTACAATGATAATAAACCAAAAGAAAAATATTTAGTATGGCTTGAACTAGTCGCCAAAGAAAGTATATCTATTTTAAAAGATAATGGTTCATTCTTTCTTAATGTTGGTCACACATCCAAAAATCCATTATTACCATTTGAGATAGCAACAAGATTTGAACAAGTAGGATATAAATTACAAAACAAAATAATTTGGATAAAATCTATTTCAATAGATAAAGAAGATGTAGGAAAAAGCAATGGTAGTATATCTAAAGATGTTTCATTAGGTCATTTTAAACCAATAAGCAGTGATTGTTATTTGTCCAATCTTTATGAATATGTTTTCATTTCACAAAAACAAATAAAGTAAAATTAAATAAATTAGGTGTTGGAGTTCCATATCAAGATAAATCGAATATAACTAGAGGAAAATCAAGAAAGCCCGA
>JBNAIF010000142.1:0-2560 GCA_050043595.1 Nitrososphaeraceae archaeon
TTGTTTTTGGATCAGATTCTGTAGTAACTGACGTGAAATAATCCATGTCTGGAACCTTATCAATTTGCCAACCAAACGTGTCTTGATAGAACTTTTTGGCACGTCCTGAATCATCAAATTGTACTTCAAACCATACTACACTATTCATTACAAATTGATTATCTTTATTGTAATTAAGTTATACGGTAATCAAATATAAAGAATGAAAGAAATTACTGATATTGGGTTCTCAATATTTTCAAATATCTAGATGTCTAAAATATTGTTCCGATTAATTAGATATATGTTCGTCTTGTTTCTTCTTTTTCTTTCTCAATTGTGTAAATTTACGCTTTATTTTATCAATAGAAATAACCACAAAAAATATACTAATTTTGAATATTTAAGATTATTTAAAGTTTGGATGTAGAAAAAATGAATAAATAACTTATAATCTATAAAACGGTATAGGCTAGTTTTATTTTTTGATAGGTATAATCTTAATTATCTATACTAGATACTATAAATAAATACGAGTAATTCTATAAAAAAATAGTGTCGATACTAGAAATAATTCCAAGTAAATCATATTAACTTTTCTTGAAAAACATGAATGAAAGACAATTGATTAATTTAGTAGATGATTTGACTAAATGACTTGGCAACATTAGATAACGGTATTAACGAGTTCTTAGATATGATAGATAAAGAACTAGATGTAGCAGATAAGAAAACGAAATTATCTAGAAAATAATTATTTTTATATTGAAGAATAAACAATATTTTTTGGACAAGTATTATAATTAAATGACTGCAGAAATTAAACTGAAACCATATGCTTATAATTGTGATACAAAGATTTTTGAAATTCATCTGCTAATGCGTATTGGGAAATATTTGCAAATAAAAGACACGTTTGTCCATACAGACTAACAAACAGTACAAACGTACAAAAACTGGTACAACCATTCTATGAACGATCTCAAAAACCTAGGACGAATAATTCTTTTAAAGTTATAGAATGTTCTACAGATTTTGTGAAACTAAAATATGAATATCTTACTGAACTTATCAAAGAATACAATGGTACAACATTTGAAAGTCAATCTCATGTCATAAACAATGACAATTTAGAAATAATAGCTTATTATGAAGTTCCTGAAGTCAAGAGAGAAGAAGTGAAAAGAAGATTCAATAGTTATGGGAGTTAGGAAATGACCAATAAATGAAAAATCAAATGTATTTATTATAATCAAAATGTATATATGCAATAAACAAAAGACTGTAAATTATAACTTGACCAAACTCCAGATTCAAAAGAAACTTATTCCATAAAATTGTTGAAAGATACTACTTTCAATATTGGGAAATGAATCACAATATGTTTTTTGTTTCTTCTAGTCTCTTTTTTAATTCTTTTTCAGTATCTTCTGCAAATTCTAAAAGTTTATCCATTTCTGTAAACTCAAACCTGTGTTCTGATTTATCTTTTGGAGATGGAAGGAGACTAACTCTTGAAGTATGCACAGCAATATAACTGATAGAATCTTTTCCTAAAACTATAATATTGATAGAACATTCATGATATGGCTTACCAAATTCATTTGAAACTACTGGATCGATGACTATCTTGATACCATGATTCTTGTATATATCATGTACTAAAATACTGTCAACTTCTTTTAGTTTTTTTGATATTTTATCAAGATCAAATTTTATACTACCAATGTCTTGGTCTATTTGATACATATCATGATCTTTTACTATGAATGTTATAGGTCTTGCGAATTTAGGAAAAAGATTAATAGTTATGTCACAGTAATGTGTCTGAACATGGAAAAGCAATAGGTTTGGAGATAATATTTTCAACACCTACACCCAAAGAGGCCATAGATGCAATTCTTGAATCAAAGGAAGCAATAAAATCATTAGCATCTTGATTTTTTCGACATCTAAACTTTAAATAATCTTAAATATTCAAAATTAGTATATTTTTTGTGGTTATTTCTATTAATAAAATAAAAAAGATATTTGCAGGATTAAGAAAAAAGAAGAAACAAGAAGAACCTATCACTACACCTGAAACTTGATTTGATTGAAAATATTATTATTCAGATTTTTTCTATAAATTCTTTTATAAAATTTTTTAATGTATAATAGAGATTTTTCTACAAGACGTAAAATATAGAATGTTCAGACTAATTTCATATATAGAATGTTCTAGTTTAGTTTGCTTTTCCAAAACTAAAATTTGAATTCTTGGCGTAATATTATTTGCATCAGGATTATGTTGGTTCCAACATCGTTATCATATATTTAGGTATCAGAAAAAAAATGTAGATACTATGACAACAAAAGGGGATATGATGATAATTTCATTGAGTATGTAATTAATAACCACATTTCTTCTATCATGGTCTCTTATAGTAATGGTTGTTACAAATGATGTGACGACAACAAAAAAAATATAAGTACTGATTTAAAAATTCTATAGTTATTCTATAATCTATATTAACAATCACTATTAATTACGTCTTCATAAAATAGAATTGAATACTTCTATTTCCTCAAACATCATTAT
>JBNAIF010000143.1:0-4375 GCA_050043595.1 Nitrososphaeraceae archaeon
ATAAAATTGAACAGCTTGAAATCAAAATTGATGAGTTAATTAAAGAAAATTTACATTTAAAAGTTAAGATTGTCAAAATGGAAGCGAGATTGGTGGATAATGCAAAAAAGAAAGTAAGTACAAAAAGATACAATAATGAGAAAGATTGATAAAATTATATTTCACTGCTCTGCTACTATTGAAGGGCAGAACATTAGTGCTGCTACTATTAAGAGGTGGCATGTAGATGGTAGGGGATGGAGTGACATTGGCTACCATTATGTGATTGGATTAGATGGAAGAATTGAAGCAGGCAGACCTGTAAATGTCAAAGGTGCCCACGTGAAAGGCGAGAATTCTAGTAGCATTGGCGTTTGTTATGTTGGAGGATTAAGCAAGAATAAAAGAGCAAAAGACACTAGAACAGAAGCACAGAAAAAATCTATAATTAAATTAATAAAAACCCTTAAAAATATATACCCTAATGCTACATTACACGGACACAATGAATTTTCAAACAAAAGTTGCCCATGCTTCAATGTTCAAACAGAATACGCAGATTTTCAGCCAAAAGGCTATGAAGGAGGAAAAGAGTGAATTTGAAAAGATGCTTGAAGAATTAGAAAAAAAACCTGTCCCAGAAAGAACTTGTAACATTGATGATCAAAACTGTGAAAGCTGTTCAGGATGAGTAAAAAAATAAAAGATACAGCGATAGGTAAGTTTTTAAAAGAAAAAGCTCCTAATGTGCTAAAAGTGGTTGGAGATGTGTTGCCAGAAAGTGGAACTTTGGGCATAATCAAAAACATCATTGATGGAGAACCAGAATTGACTCCAGAAGAAAAGAAACAAATACATTTGCAGATTGTGGAACTATATAACCTTGAGGTAAAGGATAGAGATAGTGCAAGGAATAGAGAAGTTGAAATCATAAAGACAGGTGCGACTGATTGGATGATGAATGTGACGGGTGCAGTAGGTTTGTTTGCATTTGTTTTCTTAATTATTGCAATAGTGTTTATTACAGTACCTGAACATAATAAGGAATTAATGATACATACAACGGGCATAGTTGAAGGAATTGTGCTTAGTATTGTGGGGTACTATTATGGATCAATTGCTAAAAGAAGAAATTAATTACTATATTAGGTAAAATTTTATTTTGTGAAAAACCACAATAAACGCTTCAAAGATAAAAGTGGCAATCCACGTTATAGATTATCAGAAGAAGAAGCACAAATCATTCATGATTTTAGAAGAATAAAGAAAGAAGCTGATAATTCAGGTTTAAATATTAATGATGTACATAGTGGATGGATTAAAAGCAAAGATGCTAGTTTGTATTTTAAAAATCCAGATCATAAGCAGAAGGATATTAAAAAACTTGTACAGGATCTTGTACAAGAATTAAAAGAATATTCACCTAAATATGAAAAGATTGAAAGGCCTATCACAACTGATGGGCATTTGTTTTTTTGTTGCCCAAGCGATTTGCATATAGGTAAACTGTGCAAGTCCTTTGTTAGTGGTGAAGAATATAATAACCAAATTGCTGTGATTAGAGCTTTAGAGGGTGTGAGGGGATGTATAGAAAAGGCAAGAGGATTCCAGATTGACAAAGTGGTTTTTTTATTGTCTGGTGATCTTCTGCATGTGGATGGGTTTAATAATACAACAACTGCAGGCACTAGACAGGATGCTGATGGTTTATTTAGTGATAATTTCATGCTTGCTAAACGTTTGATGGTAGAAATAATAGAAATATTAGTACAGTTAGCTGATGTTCATATTATGTATACGCCAGGCAATCATGACCATATTTCTGGATGGTTAATGGCTCAGGTATTAAATGCTCATTTCAGAAAGAATAAACAAATTACATGGGATATTAGTTTACAAATGCGAAAGTATTATCAATACTATAATACGTTGATTAGTTCTACTCATGGTGACAAAATAAAGTGGAATATGTTGCCAATGTTGATGGCTGATGAGTGTAAGGATTGGAGCAGAACTAAATATAGGTATATGTTTACACAGCATGTTCATCATAAGGTAACAAGTAAAAATGATTATATAGGAGTTACTTTAGAAAGTTTAAGAAGTCCAAGCGAGGCAGATGCTTGGCATCATAAAAGCGGCTATTTAAGTTCTAATAATAAAGCGATTGAAAGTTTTATATTCAGTAAAAAGAACGGACAGGTAGCTAGAATTACTCATTTATTTTAAAAAAAATTAAAGTTTTTTCAATTTATGCTTGACTTATATTTATATAATATATTATATTTGTTATGAATTTAAAATTTATATTATGAAATCACTTGATAAAAAAACAGCAAAAGTTATTCAGGATTTATTTATTAATAAAAAAATAACTGCTGATCAAGCAATTAAATTAATTAAAAATCTCACTAAAAAATAATATTATGAAACAATCATTTACCAAAGAAAGATTTATTTATGAATTCCTTAAAGTAAGACCAGATAATTTCTCTAGAGATGGACTCTCTGCTTTATTTGATTTTATTGAGGAAATAGAGGAACAAGATGGAAAAGAAGTTGAATTTGATCCAATTGCTTTTTGCGTTGAATTTACTGAGTATGAAGATTTACAAGAGTGCATTGATAATTATGGTATTAATTTTACTAATATGCAACAATTATCTTATCATACTATTTTGATTCCTATTGATCATGAACGTTTTATAATTGCAGATTTTTGATTATGGGAAGCAGTAAAGATATTTTAATAGACAGAATTCATGAACTTGAGGAACAAGTGAAAGAATTAAAAGAATCTAAAAAACATATTTATGTTCATGAAACAGACACGATTTGGGAATGTCATGGCGAATTACATTTAGAATGTCAGCAGGGTACAGTTGTATTTAATTTGCAAACATTATTTAGTGATTTGCCTATCATATATGAATACTGTTTAAAAGAACATGATAAGCATAGAAAATATATTGTTGAATCTTTAAAAAAACTGAAATGAGTTATACTAATAAGAGTTTTTATATTAAACAGGAAGATGTGGAGGATTTATACATTTTTCAGGAAAATTGCCAGAAAGATGGCACAAATGGATCAGCTATGATCATGAAGTTAATCAAGGAATACAATCAATCTAAAAACAAATAAATGTCAGCTACTAAGAATTATTATAGTCATGAGATCAATTATATACATCCACAATTGATGTCATATGCTGAAGCTATAAACAGGGATTTTATAGAATATCAGTACAATAACAAAAGAATTGAATATTATCACCAAGACTTGCTTTTTTGTGTGAAACAAGCAAATTGGAATAAAAGAGTGATTTGCAAAATGAAAGAGCAAGAAGAATTTGGAAATTTTGCTAGAATAAAAGCAGAAATGATATTTAACAAGATTTTATTGAGAATAAATACAATTGATGTCAAACTGAAAAAAATTAATCCAGATTATGACAGTATGCGTCTGAATAAAATAATTAAATTAGTGTTAAACCTTAAAAAAAATATATTATGAAAATAAAAGAATTAGCTGAGAAGTATGGACTAAAAGCAGATGACTTTTGGTTACATAAACAATCTGGAAATTGGATATTAACCCATGATGCTTGTACTAAGATAGCACACAAAGAAAGAATCCAATTTGGAGCTCCTACAATTTTCCGTGATGATAATAATACGGTTGCGATGGTTGGAGATGCAAAGCGTGGTAATACAGTAGCATGGTCTACGGGTGAAGCAAGTGCAAAAAATTGCAAGATGGCTTATCCTTTTGCTATGTGTGAAAAAAGGCTGAAAGACAGGTTAACTTTACAGTTGGTGAATGCTTATGAATATGGTGTTTATTCAGAAGTGGAAGCTGATGATTTCCAAAAAAAATCATGATGGATTTTAAAATTAGATGCTCTGCGATTGGTGGTATAATGACCAAACCCAGAAAGAAAGAAGACATAGTTTCTGCAGGATCTAAGACGTATTGCAAGAAATGGTTAACTGAACAGATATATAATCGTAAAGAAGAATTTACGAGTGATTATATAGAAAAAGGAAATATCATGGAAGATAATGCGATTGATTTTATTTCTGATTATCTAGGATATGATTCATTAATTAAAAATGAAGAATATTTTGAAAATGAACATATGACAGGTACTCCAGATGTGATAACTGAAAATGAAATAATTGAAGTTAAAAACAGTTGGAATTGCTTTACATTTCCTTTATTAGAGGATGAGGTGCCAAATAAAGGGTACTATTATCAAATACAAGGATATATGTACTTGACAGGTATTCACAAAGCTAAATTAATTTATACGTTAATGGATACACCTGAACATCTGATTGAAAAACAATATAAGTTTAGTAAACAAGATACGTTTATGGACTTTAAAGAATTT
>JBNAIF010000144.1:0-3218 GCA_050043595.1 Nitrososphaeraceae archaeon
CCTGATTGTGCATGTTGAATAAAAATAAATTTAGGTAAGATACTTTATACCTACTCATTATTAAATTACTACTAAACTTAAATAGACTAGATTATTTATCATAATATGTTAAAAACACAAGATCAGAAAATAATGAAAAATGATGTAACTTTAATAGGATTATTATCAATACTATCAATTCTTACTATTGCATCAACATTGACTACATCAATATATGCACAAGAAAATATAACAGAAACAAATCAGATACCCCAAACTGCCAAAGGACCTGAAATTCCATCAAAAGGATATTTAGTTGAAGAAATACGTGATGATCTATTTTGGGTTACAGATGGTGCTTACAATACTATGTTTATGGTAACAAATGAAGGAGTTATAGCAATTGATGCGCCTCCTTCTATTGGTAAAAATTATTTAAAAGCAATATCTGAAGTAACTGATAAACCAATTACCCATTTAATTTATAGTCATGCTCACATTGATCATATTGGAGCTGCTGGAATATTTCCAACTAACATTACAATAATAGCACATGAAGAAACTTTAGCAGAATTAGAAAGGGCTAAGAATGTAGCCGTAAATACTTCAATGGTACCACCTATACCTACAGAAACATTCTCAAATAATTATACTTTACAAATTGGAAACCAGATTCTACAGTTAGATCATTATAGTGATAATCACCTACATGGAAATACTTTCATCTATGCCCCAAATCAAAAAGTGTTGATGTTAGTTGATATTATATTTCCCGGTTGGGCTCCATTTCCATATCTTGCAGTATCAAAAGATATAGCGGGATTTATTGAAGCACATGATATAGTTTTAAACAATTATGATTTTGAAACATTTGTTGGAGGTCATCTTACACGACTTGGAACAATTGATGATGTAATAGTACAGAAAGAGTTTATATCAGATTTAATAGATGCTGCAAGAAATGCAAACAATGAGGTTATGTTCAGCAACATAGCACAACAAGTAGGTAGTTTTGATAATCCTTGGCTGATTTTCTCAAAATACATAGATGCAGTAAACGAAAAGTGTGAAGAATCGATGTTACAAAAATGGGGAAATAAACTTGGTGGAGCAAAGGAAGTCATGTCAACACACTGCTTTACTATGACTGAAGAAGGAAGGATAGATTTTACCGTGCAAGCATTAATGCAAAATAGTACTTTTGTGTACAAATAATAAAAAATATTTATCATTTATTTTTTCGTCAAATGTCGAAAAGATATTTGTATTATTGTTCTATCATATAGGTTATCCGAGCTTGAAAAAGAAGGTCTAATAACTAAAAAAGATATCGAGAAATACCACCTAAAGTTGAATATAGATTAACAACAAAGGCAAAAGATCTTAAATCAATATTGCAAAGTCTTGATAGATGGTGTGAAAAATGGGAATTGAAAAAATAATAAACTACAACAGTTTCCTTTTAACAATTAATCAAAAATAATGTTCTATTTTTTTATGAAAATTTGAATATCAACTATTTCTTTGATTTCTAATGAAAAAGTGAAAATACTTCATCCTACTCTTTCACTTTTATAATCTTCTATGGCTTATTTCTTGTTGAGTAATCATGACAAATTGTCAGTATCTTGTTAGTGATGCCATTAAAGAAATTCTTCCAATTATCAATAATTCAAGTGGATCTTTTGAATCATTAGTATTTTGGAAATAGTTTCGTAGCGTATTTGTCAAATAAAATACTTTTTTCAATTATTTTATTACTTTTATTGTTACTATATTAAAATAAAGTATTACATTCTATTACGCAAGCAAATTGTATTCATTTATAATTAATTGTACGATGCTATTATTATGAATATCTAATTTTCAATTTATTATTAGATTATGATATTTAAATTCTAATTTACTATAATAATAATTGAAATCTACTCTTCGCACCACTATCAATATTACTCCCGACAAACCCATGATTTTTCAGGTTCATATATTTCGAGTTAAATTCTGTTAAATCATAAATACAAAAATAAATAATAAGATGATATAGATTTAAATTTAAATTTTATAAAATAAATAGAATAAAAAAGAATGAAAATTTATTGTCCAAATGGATCTGGTAATTCAAAACCACCGACATGAATGATATTTGGTTGTGGATCAGTATCTTCAATAGGTTCTTCCGTTATGACGTATACATTATGAATATATGGATTAACCATTACTTGTTCAAACGTTTGTGCATTATTTTCATCTAATTGTCCTGTACTTAATGCATATCCTATATCTGTGTCAACTAACCAACCTTCATATACCATTCCTTCAGATGGAGGATTGTCTAATTGTGCCATAATGGAAACATTATTTTCATTGTATTCCATCTCAATAGTACCTGATTCATTTCCACCAAATAATGGATTCTCTTCAGTTGGTAGGGTAAGTTTCCCTTCTATTTTTTCTTGTGCAAAAACAATTTGATTTTCAAGATTTGTACTTGCAATTAATGATACAGTAAGGATTACTGCTATTGAAAATACCTCTATTTTGAATTTTGTTTTCATATAATATAATTAAAATCTTGTAATAATATTTAAGATTTTATAATACTCTAAAGTTACAGTATTAAATGAATATCATCTAAATATTTTCTTTGCACCACTATCAGCATTATCATACACGTTAATAGATTTCTCAGATTTATAATATAGTAGAGTCAATTAAATTCAATAATTCCAATTTTCATCAAATAGATATATGAAATATTTACATACTTGTTTAGCCAATATTATATATGGATATGTCTTCTTGTTGCGCAAATTGTGGAAGAAAGACACAAGACTATCCTATTTTCTGTCATATGTGTGATGATTATTATTGTTCTGATCATTGTCATGCAGAAAAACATATGATACAATTTCAAAAATATTAGTAAAAAATCGAACATTTTTAGTATAATTATACTATAACAGTTAGATACTTAGACCTGATGCAAATATGCGCCTCAACCCGAATAACATATTGTAAAAATATTACTAATCCAATAAAACTACAACGAAAATACTCCTATTTTTACAGTCATTGGTATTACTCTCAATAGATCCGTAATTTTCTAGGAATAATTCATTATGTTTTAAGTATCATATAATTGATAGATCAATTATAGTTTGAAAAAAGAATAATATTTTATAGTAATATATTAGATATTTAAAAATAAAAATATGAAAATAAAATAATTAGATAGTCAA
>JBNAIF010000145.1:0-7085 GCA_050043595.1 Nitrososphaeraceae archaeon
TAATAGTTACCAATACGGATCAAGCTGATGCAAAAAAAGAAAGGATCAAGATTTGTTGTACTTGGGGATCTCAATTGGAAGATGGCGTATTAAATTATAATTTTGAGAATGGCAATAAAAAACTTCAAAAAATGGTAACAAATGCATTGGATGACTGGGAAAAGAAAATAGATAATTTGGAATTTAAAGAAGTTAAAAAGAAAAGTGATTCAGATATAGAATTCAAATTCAAAAAAGGAAAGGGCAAAAAAGTTGGTAAAGCCATAACATACTTTGATAATAGAGGATTTATTGCATTCACAGAAGTTAGTGTTTCAAAAAAGGCTTATGGTCATACATTAGATAAAAAAACTCTAGAACACATAATAAAACATGAAATTGGACATGTATTAGGATTAGGTCATGCTAATTTTGCTGAGAATCTAATGTCTGCTAATGTTGAAAAGATACTTACTGAAATATCTGAGTGTGAGATAAAAGGAGTAAAAAAAGCAAATGAATGGAAATTAGTAGATGGCAAATCGTCTCCAAAGATAGTAAACAAGAAAAGCATAAAATGTTGATTAATTGTATATATCTTATTGTATGTATATCAAATTGAAAAGAAATAAATCTTTTAATGTTCTCTTAAAATAATCTTATTTTGTCCTAATCCTTGAAGATAATATGATATATTGTATTTTTGTCTTGTATTCTGTATCTGAATTAGGATTTTCTCAATTTCCTATTGTAGAATATTTATCTGATAAACATAAGCCAAACATTTTCACAAATTCATTAAAAGTATCAATCGATTTTGATTTTTCTATTCTTTGATTATTGTTACTACATAAAGGTAATTAAATTCTTAGATAGAAGATGATTGTGACAATTTAGTAGATTTTATAAATTATTCTAAAAAATAGATACTTTAAGTTTTTTGCTGTGATGAAATGATGTATTATCTATTTCAAATATGAATTTCTTTATATTTCTCTTTATTGTATATCTTTTTATGTTTTTTAGATGGTTTAAAAGACAATACATTTCTTATCCTATAATTTTGATTAATTAGATGTTGAGGAATATCTGTCAATATCTTCTAATATTCTTTATCCATTAATAATTTTTTAAAAGCATATTTATTGGATTCCAATTCGAAGGAGTAAGTTATTGTATGCAATTTAATTTTTTTTAGATTTGGAATAATTATTTTGTTTCAATACTCCTTTTTGATTTTGATTGTTGCTTGATGATAAAGCATAATAGATAATGAAATTATGATTATTTCTATTAGCAACTCAGGAAGAATAGTTAAATATTCACTGATAATATTGATCAACTGATGAGTTTTGAAACCATTTCTCCAAAAAAACTAGGTCTAATATTTGGCATTGCAGCAGTTGTAATAATATTTGCGATTTTGGGTCCTTCTGCACAAAATTTGTTTAGTGGAAGTATTACAGATGAGGCAACTGTAAAGATCAGAGAAGGTTCTGATTGTATCGTAGAAGGAGGAGATAAAATTCCAAGGGTTATAACTAATTGTCCTTACGACGTAAACGATACTATTCTTATAACTTATAAAGCACAACAACCTGCAATCGAAAAACATGAGCCTGTACCTCAATAAGATTGTCATCATTCCTTAATATATTGAATACCCAAGAAAATAAATACTTACATTGTCCTGAAAATCATTTATTTATTAAAAATTAACTTGTCCTGCTTAACAAAGGATTCAAATCCCACTGACCATATACTGTACAAGATGACAGTCAAGAATTTAACATTATTAAAAAATATCAATAATTAATTATCATATTAACTTGAGTTAAGTGAAAGTACTTCGAATCTCCATTAATAACAATTTTCAATGTAATTAATAATAACATTTAATTATTTGTTCTTATATATCGATACTTGAATCTAATTAAAGGATTAGTTTCTTTGTGGCAACTACTGACCCTAATATCTAAGTGGGTTCATATACTTAATTTGAATATTATATTTTGTAAATAAAAAGAAAGCGATTATGTTATAGAATTGCCAATGAAACTATCAACAACAATTGCAAAGATTAAAACTTTTGAGAATTCTAACAATGTAAAACTAATAAAGGAATTTTTACAATATATGGAGAATAATGATTCTTCCGAAAATCATCAAAATAACAATCTTAAAGTGTAATTTTCTTTGCAAAGTTTCTTGGTAAAGATAGTTGCCATCAAAATTATTAGACAATAGTATGAAATTATGTTATTTGGTATAGTTTTATGACTATAATTGATTTGTTTGCATCCATGATTTTAACTCTTCAATTGTTGGTTTTTTATCACCCATGTTATTAGATTCTGTAATTTTTTTTAGTATGCAATTTATTTCATAAATTTTGTCATTCATAATTGAAGATACTGTTATTTCGTTTTCATTTTCTTCCTTATTTTCATTGTTTATTTCTTCTTTAATATAGTCAGGTATCGAATGATACCATTCTAAAAAAGTTCTCACATCGATCATTCCGGAAGATCGAGATAGTTGATAGTATTTAAAATGTATGCCAGAAATTTATTATTTTTTATTTTTAGACATTAAAATTTTAAGTAATTTTGAAAGTTATGATTAAAAAATGTAGTAAAAAATGAAAACTAAATATTACATAGGTGTCTGATAATGGTATATTGTATACCAGTGCTGGAATTCAATATATTTCCAGGTTTAGTCTATGTAGTAAATAGCTGTGTAAAGTGCAAGCAATTATATTGTACACCACTAACAGTAAAATTTTATTCTTCAAAGACGATAATATTTTATATATTCTCTATATTATGGTTCTAATTTCTTGATCTATTTCTTCTGTTTCTGCTATCTCTGATCCCTTGTGTTATTTCTTTATTCTTTTCTAATTCATATGCAAGATCAAAGTAGTCAACACTATTAAAGGAATGTTTATAATGGGAATGCTTTGTAGTAAAGTTCTCGCATCAATAACATGATGCAAAGTCATTAATTCAAGTTTACGGCGGGGTGAGAAAACACACTCTACAGTCATGGCCCGTCGTAAACACTATAGTTTATATCTTTTCTTTTTACCTGTGTACATTAAGCATGCATTATTTGCTTTTTTATATTTACAAGGTGGTAATAAATAATTAATTTTTTCTAAAATTAGAATTGCAATTTTTACTGATTCGGGGAAATTTTTTCCTATTGGTCTAGTTACATCAATACAGTCTTTGTAGAAACCATCATAGATGACTAAATTCTATCATTATTTTTGTATCGGATATACAATTTAGATATATTATTTTGAGAGAATACAAAGATGTGAGGACATATAATGCTACCTTTTTGTTAGCATATAGAAAAATAAACAAAAAAAAACCTTTGTAATCAAATACTATTTAACCAACATAGATTATAGCCTAATAATGTCTAATAAGAGTGGATTAAATATCACAAGATATGCAAAAAATCCTATCTTGACACCAAAAAAAGATAATTGGTGGGAATCTCAAGCGGTATTCAATTGTTCTACTCTTTATGATGGTAATACTGTTCATATGCTTTACAGAGCTATTGGTGAATATGAATTATACACATCTAAAATAGGTTACGCGTCAAGCACTGACGGATTTTCCTTTGAAAGAAGACAAGATATTGCAATACCTATAACAGAAAAATATGAAGAATATGGTATGGAAGATCCACGAATTATGAAGATAGATGACCAAATTTATATCACATATGTAGTTTTGTCGGACTATGTTAAAAAAAAACCAAAAGTATATTCTGCAATAGCTAAAACTATAGATTATATTAAATTCGACAAGTTAGGTATCATCAGCAATGAATTTGAAGATAACAAAGATTTAGTTTTATTTCCTGAAAAATTTCATTTCGGAGATGATTTTAATAATTCCAAAAATCAATATTGGTCATTAAATAGACCTAGTAAATATAATGATCCATATCATCGGACGGATAAACCAAGTATTTGGTTAAGAAAAGGTTCAACCTTTTTTAATATGGAAGATGATATTTTACTCTTAAAACCAGAACAAGATTGGGAAGAATTGAAAATAGGATCAGGTCCTGCACCGATTAAAACGGATAAAGGATGGTTGTTAATTTATCATGGAGTAGATAAAAACAAGATCTATCGTGCTGGTGCAGCAATTTTAGACCTTAATGACCCTACAAATGTTCTAGCCAGAACAAGAAGACCATTCTTAGAACCAGTAGAGACATATGAAAAATTTGGTGATGTTAATAATGTAGTTTTTCCCACTGGTACGTCTATAATAGATGGAAAATTATTAGTGTATTATGGCGGAGCAGATAAAGTTTGCTGTGTAGCAAGTGTAGATTTATCCGAGTTTCTTGAATACATACTTGATGATAATGTAGTTAAATAAGTGATAAAAACAAAGAAATTACGAGTAAATTATTAAATCTTAAAAATAAAATTAATAATATAATAATTTAGATCTTTTATACTATCTATTTTACAAATCCTGTACAATTTATTAAAATAATTATGAAGAGGCGATCAAAAACATTAGATCTAAAAATGCCTATTGTGAGGGATCAATTAATATAGATGATCGAAGATATAATGTATAGTAATTAGAAATAGATAATTGGAGAAATAAGAATTCCAAATTTTTGTAATTATACTATTACTTGTTATTTATAATAAATGTGATGAATAATGAAGAATGAAAATAATTTAAAAATCTTGATGGTTTGTACGGAATATCCTCCTATGCACGGAGGAATAGGAAGATATACTCACAATTTAGTAAAAGCATTGAAAAATATCAATATCGATGTATGTATATGTTCTGGAAATGAAGGCAATGGTGAATTTAAAGGATTATCTCCAACCAATTCAAACAATTCAAATCTTTTACTCAAAGTAGTTGATAAATTGAATCCAGATATTGTTCATGTGCAAATGGAACATGGGTTATATGGATTTGAACTTGATTCTTTGTTAACAGGTAAGATGACTTCACTCGAATATTTTTATTTAAAATGTACCAGACCTATAATTACTACATTCCATTCTTCATATGACTTTAAACAATGGTTGAATTTAGTTTCAATTAAATATAAAAAATGGAATCTTAAGAAGATATCCGAGTACTATCGAAGAATTTTAAGTTACAATTTATTTCACAAATTAAATAAAAGAATTAGTAATCAGAGTAGTACTAGTATAGTTTGTTCTCATAATTTAGCCAGATTAATACCAGGTTGTAAAGTTATATACCATGGCTCAAATTCTTATTTTCCACAAACGTTCTCTAAAAAAGATGCTAGAAAAAAATTAAATATACCGTTAAATTCGAAAATCATTTTAGCATTAGGTTTCTTTACGTCTACTAAGGGATGGGATATAATTAATCAGATGAAAATTCCAGATGATTGGATCATAATTTTAAATCATTCAAGAAATCACTATAGTAAACAAAATTTTGATAAAGAAATAACCAATAGTAAAAATAAAAATAAAATAATTAATCTTGACAAAAAATATCTTTCTGAATATGACTTATCTTTGTTATTTCATTCGTCAAATGTTGTAATTTTGCCGTATAAAGTGTGTTCTGGTTCTGGAGTGATGTTTGATGCATTGGGTCATGGAATTCCATTCATCTCGTCAGAATTGAATTTTTTTAAAGAATTTAGTGATATGAATTTAGGTATAATGGTAAAAAGAAAGCCTGACCAATTCGTAAATGCATTGAAATACATCGATAAGAATTATTTATATTATATATCAAATATTGCTGAATTCAAACTTAAATTAGATTGGAATAGAATTGCTGTACAACATCTAGAAACATATCTTGACACTATGAAAAATGAACGATCTGAAATCAAAGAATATAACAAAGCAGTAATATCATAGATAATATTTTTTTTGATGTAAGTAAAAATAATAATACTTTTTAAGATAAACTTAATTTTGTCTGGGCATTCTATAAAATAATTTTATAAATTTATTATTCTTATTGCATTTTACAACATTAATTATTTTTTAATATGTCATAAAAATTAATATTGGATATTTAAAATTTCTAGAATTAAATTCTTGATAAATATTTTCATCCCTCTATTACACAATGTTAAAAAAATATTATTCAGTTGTATCAATTATTTAAAATAAGAAATTAGAACTAGTTTTTTTATTAAAAATAATTTTTTAACATGAATAGAAACTATAACGATATTACTGAGATATGTTTTTCTATATGAAAGTACTTTTAAAAATATGGTAGACCTTATCTATGGACGTGGATTAACAGACATAATTCAAGAGATGCCATTTTATATTTACATGTTCCAGAAGATTATAAGTATAAAGTTATTTCATGCCAAACCGGCTATTTATGGTTCTGTAGATGTCAATAATGTTTGCAATTTGCATTGTTCGCATTGCTATTGGTGGCTTAATAGAAAAGATGGTGAACAAGATCTAAGTGTAGAAGATTGGAAAAAAATAATTAAAGAGAAATTCAAGAAACAACATATCTTTGTAGTTACTTTGATAGGGGGAGAACCATTGCTTAGACCAGACATAATAAAGACATTCTGTGATGCAATGCCAAAAAGAGTTTGTGTTGTTACTAATGGTACATTCCCATTACCAGTTTTCAAGAACTTGTATTTTTATTGGATATCTCTTGATGGAACTGAAAGAATTCATGATAGTATTAGAGGTAAAGGATCATATGATAAGACACGCAAAAATATACTTAATTATACCAAAAAATATCCAAAACGGAACGGTAAACATTCCTGGAAAGATATTTGGATTACAATGACTATCAATTCTCTGAATTATTCTACAGCAATACCTCTTGCACAAGAATGGTATGAAAAGGTCAATAAAATAGGATTTCAATTCCATACTCCTTTTGCTAATGACGATCCATTATGGTTGCCTTTTGGAAATATACGTAACAAAATAGTAGATGATATCCTTTCATTAAAGAAATCTTATCCAGATTATGTAGCAAATACTGAAAAACAAATATTCTTAATGAAAGGTAACTGGGGAGGTATTAAAACTACACCAGTACAATGTCCATCAT
>JBNAIF010000146.1:0-3656 GCA_050043595.1 Nitrososphaeraceae archaeon
CTGATGACCACCACTTTTCTTCTCCGAAAGGTCCTATGCCTGAAGAAGGCCACATAGTCACGCCAGGCATTGATCATGAATTTCTGACCAATTATTATATACCTTATAAACCACAGCAACAAGAAGATATCTATTAAAAGATAATTTTAATGGAATCTTTATTGGAACTTTATTATTTTACTATTGTAAAATAATTTCTACATTTTTAAATATTTTTTTATCAATTTTAATCAATATTCAATTGAAATCTTGATAATATATTATATATTAGATACATTTTTGTTATAGAGTTGTTTGCATTAATATGTACTCATTTTATCTCTCAGTTTTATTATGTTTCTCACCAGTTTTTTTTCTGTGTTACACCCGATATATTTTGTTTCATAAATTTCTTTTCTATTCTAGAATAATTATTATTTTATTATATACTGGTTCAATTCCTTTCATCAAGATCTTGATCATTTCAAATACTATTCAAATTTGATTAGATTATTTATTGTATACGCATTTAATTTTGATGTATACAAGCATATATTTTAACCTAGGCTAACATTTATTTACCTATCAAAAGAAGTTAGAGTATGATAAAAGTTATTGCATTCATATCATTAATGTTAGTATCTATGTTAAACATTACACCTGCATTTAGTCAAAATAATGATAATGAAAAATTAAAGACCTATGGTGGACATACACCGGGATATTCAACATTAACTACTGATGGTGATATCTTAGATCCTATAACCGAGATCGTTCCATTAGATAATGCTGCACTTGATCCAGATAAATATCTACGAGAGTTTAATTATGGACGAGTTTCTACGAATGAAAATGGTACTACCGTAAGAGAATTTACATTAATTGCTGAAGATAATGATTCAAAAGAAATTTCTCCTGGTGTTTTTTACAACGTATGGACATTTAACGGTACTATTCCTGGTCCCACTATAAGAGCTACTGAAGGTGATATTGTCAAGATAAATTTCATAAATAATGGTTCAAAATTCCATACATTACATTTTCATGGAATTCATCCAGCAAAAATGGATGGAGTTTTTGAAGGTGTAGCACCAGGTGGAAAGTTTGTCTATGAATTCGTTGCTGAACCATTTGGAGTATTCCCATATCATTGTCACATACAACCATTAGAAGAACATATCAGTCATGGTTTATATGGTGTCTACATTGTCGATCCAAAAGAACCACGACCACCAGCAGACGAAATGGTGATGGTTATGAATGGTTTTGATACCGATTTTGATATTGAAAACAACTTTTATGGTGTAAATACTATTCCGTATTATTATATGCACCATCCTATAGAGATTCAAAAAGACCAACTAATTAGAGTATACCTTGTTAATATGTTGGAGTTTGATCCAATAAATAATTTTCATCTACATGCTAACATGTATTACTTGTATAGAAGTGGCACTATGTTACAACCTGATGAATTTACAGATATGATAACAATGAGTCAAGCAGAACGAGCAATTATTGAATTTAAATATAAATTTCCAGGATTATATATGTTCCATGCACACAAAACAGAATTTGCAGAAAAAGGATGGATGGGTACTTTTCTAGTTAAAGAATCGGAAAGTCAAATAGATAAAAAATCAAATATCGAACCTAATGACATGGTAACAAATTCTAATGATGATAAAAAGGAAGTAGTATAAATTGGAAGAATATGAAAGTCGTGATAAAACCCAAAATACTTTAAAGAACAAGACAAAAAATGCAAAGATTATTGTCTTTGGCCTAATACCATTTTTAGTTTTATCTGCTATGATTGCATTTCTCTTGAGCCCAGTTGGACAAGGTTTTATCAATACAGGAATTCCATTACCTGAATTAACTATTGAAAAAATAGAATTCCAAGAAGGTAACATAGTTGCATATGTTCGAAATACTGGTCCAATGGATGTTGTAATCGTGCAAGCTGACGTAAACGATAGAATACATCCAGCCGCAATCGAACCAAATAAAGAATTATCTAGATTAAATGATGCAAAGATAATAATTCCATTTTCATGGAATCCAGGCGAACCTTATGAAGTAGGAATAACTGTTGACGATGGAACTCGATTCAGCAAAGTTGTTGAAGCTGCTGCATTGGCACCGAGTCCTAATGTAGAACAGATTGCAACCTTTGCATTAATTGGAACTTATGTTGGAATTATTCCTGTAATGATCGGTTTACTGTGGTATCCTTTTATAAAAACTCTAAATCCTAATAAATTAAATTTCTTTCTAAGTATAACAATTGGTCTACTTGTATTCTTGGGAATTGATTCATTACTTGAAGCAAATGAAGTAATAGAAGAAAATATTGCAAGTTCTATGAACGGTCAAATATTGTTAATTATGATAACTATTATTTCATTTTTAGGTCTGATGTTTATTTCTAAAAAATTGACACAAAAAACAGAAACAAAAATGCTCGAGAACAAATCGAAAGGAAAAGATTATTCTTATTCAGATAATGTTGTTGGACATATATCTAAAAATGTTATAATCAAACCACTAACGTTGTCATTTTTAATCGCAATAGGTATAGGATTGCATAATTTTGGTGAAGGATTAGCTATTGGTTCTGCAGTATTACTAGGAGAAATTGCATTAAGCACTTTTCTTATAATTGGATTTACACTTCATAATACTACGGAAGGTTTAGCCATAGTAGCTCCATTGGCAAAAAAACAGAAAATGAAGATTAAAAAATTAGCGATTTTGGGACTTGTGGCTGGAGGTCCAACTATAATAGGAGCTTGGATAGGTGGTTTCTTTTTTATGCCCATCGCAACTGCCTTGTTCTTAGGTGTAGGAGCAGGAGCGATATTCCAAGTAATATATCATATGTTTTCATGGATGTCATCATATTCTGAAGAAAAAAATATTTTCTATAATGGATATATCATCGCAGGATTTGTAATAGGACTTTTGATCATGTATATTACAGGACTACTTATATAATGGAGAATTTTTGTGATGATTAACGACGATATTACTAGTCAGGTTGCAGAAAAAGATAATAATAGACTAAAGTCAATTAGAATAGCAAATAATGTTAGAAAAAATAAGAATAGAACTCCTAGAATGGAAGACTATCTTGAAGTTATCTATGAATTGGTTAAAAGCAAAGGATATGCCACAACTGTGGAGATATCTCAACATCTCAATGTAAGTTCTCCAAGTGTAACAAAAATGATACAACGACTTGATGAAAATAATCTTCTAGTTTATGAAAAATATCGAGGAATAAGATTAACAAAACAAGGAATAAGTATAGCTATTAACGTAAGAAACAAACATGCATTATTGACAGAATTCTTTAAAATACTCGGAGTTAATGAAGAAACCGCCAATGAAGATGTAGAAGCGTTAGAGCACTATCTCCATCCAGAAAGCATAAATAAATTAGAAAAATTAGTTAAAATTATTAAAGACAATCCTAGATTTTTTGAAGATTAAATCTAGTAAATATTAAATAATAAATTTATTTATCTTTTATCAATATATTATACATATATTGTTTCAGATCAATTACCATGATGATACCTTATTGTATATATTATATCCAAAAAAGAAATGCCGAATTCTGATCATCAAACATCTTAAGATACTTTTAAAGAAAATAAAAATCACTAATA
>JBNAIF010000147.1:0-17262 GCA_050043595.1 Nitrososphaeraceae archaeon
ATAGTTATTTTATTGTCTGCTTGTTAATATTTTTTAATATAAATAGAATAAATCAAAAGAATTAGTATACCTAGAAAGAATTACAACATTTTTCTTTATATCACAAAAAGAGAAATTGAATTAATATAAATTCCATTTATAATTCATTAAGAATTCATTGTCTTGAAGCTAGAGTGAGTTTTTCAATCTTTTTATTAAGTTATAGAAAATTTTTGTATATTTTAATGGAAGTCATACCAATTGATTTTTTTTATATTTCCGATTCTATAGTATATAAATTACAAGAATAAAATTTATTATCATATTATTTTACATTATGAAATCAACATTTTATGATTCTCTTTTTTTAAAGTAATACCATTCAAATAGTATCCAACAGTATTATATATATTGAATAATCCAACTATTTTCTATAATAATAATGATACCATTTCAATATGTTCAATATGTAATAATGACTTTAAAACAATATCAGATCCTAATTCTGGTGAATTGATTTGCAGTATATGTGGGATAGTACTATCAGAAGAAAAGAAAATACCACTACACCCAAAAATATGTGAAGAGATGGATACTATTAAAGACATTAATGCTATGATTAATACAACAGGCAAAGATTTGCAATATGATAAAAATAAAAACATATTAAGAAATATTGAATCTCCTACAATTATTGGAAGATCCAATGTAGATGCTACTGGACATAAGATAAATATTGATATGCAAAATAAAATAGATAGGCTAAGAATATGGGAGAAGAGAACTAAATATGTCAATTCAAAAGGCAGTAACTTAGTCTATGCATTTAACAAATTAACTAGTGTAAAACACAAATTATGGTTATCAGATACCATAGTAGAAAAATCTTTTTACATATATAAAAAAGCATCAATTCAAAGATTGATACAAGGAAGAACAACAGAAGGAATACTCTCCGCTGCTATTTACTTGACATGTAAAGAACTCGAAAATCCAAAAACATTAAAAGAGATTTCAGATGCGACTAATGTAAAAATCAAAACTATTTCAAGATACTCTAGATTTCTTATAAGTGAACTTGATTTGAATCCTATTCCGGTTATAGATCCAATGAAATGTATAATAAAAATTTCAAGTCAACTAAATTTGGAAGAGAAAATAAAACGTAAAGCAGTAAAAGTAATGAAGGAAATAATGAAAGAAGAAATACATTTAGGAAAAAATCCACTAGCAATCGCTGCTTCAACAATTTATTTAGTATGTAATGCTCACAATGAACATAATAAAACTCGATCTGAAATATCAAAATCTGTAGGAATCTCTGAGATATCAATAAGAGATAGGTGTAATGATATAAATAAGAAAATTGAGTTACATAAAATAATTTAAGATATTTATTTTGTTGATTATTATTAAATCTTATTTTATTCTAGAATTTGTACCAAAAAATAAATAAATAAATTAGAAAATTAATTGAATCAAAAAATATGATTTCATTTTCAAAAGTATAGAAAAAATAATAAATCCAGATTTTTCAAAAAAATATTTTATTATTAAATTACATTAATTTCTTATTTGGCTGAAAAGTAAAGAAAGTCACATCCTCTACTCATCGTATTTTACTGTATCTTTTTTAGGTAATGACTTTAATTTTTTCCATTTCTAGTCTTCGAAAATTTTCAAATGATATTCAAGTCAATAGAATTTATCTTTGATATTATCATCTTTAGGTCAAAATGACTATATTAGACCTACTGAATTTCAAGAAGTATGGACAACAACAACAACAAAGAAGAAGATAGTAATTATCATGATTGTGTTTATGGTGCAGATCCTTGTGTGTTAAAGCACAAGGCAATATGCTAACAATATTTTAATTCATTTTTAATTTCAACTAACATTATATTATTGGTTTTCAGAGAAGTTGGAAGATTAGAAGAATAAAACCACTTGCTTATCCTAACAATGTTACCTAAGCCTTATCTATTACATTCAACATTGTTTATTAAACAACAACCAAATGTAATGGTATCGTATCGCAGTAATGGTTGGAACATTAATGGATAGACTTAACTAATTCGCTACAACCATTACTGTTTAATCTTTATCAGCAATATTATACCATAAATCTTATCTATCCTCGCCTCTAGGTTATATTACAGAAAATATTCTGTCACATCACTCAGTAATGGTTGTAACAAAGTTTATGACTTGTTATTACCATGCAATCATTACTGTTTATTTTTAATCAAAATATCTCATTTTTTATGCAATTATGTACTATATTTTTATACTTTAACATACATGTATTAAAAATGTCAGAACAAAATATAAAGAATAAGAAATGATTGCATACATCATTTCTTGCAATTTTTGCAACACTAGCATTGACTATGGTAGGAACAAGTTTTACAGATACTACTTTTGCAGCAAAAAACACAGAAATAACTTTCGACAATCCAACAACACAATCTTATAAATTTGATGACGTAAAAGAACAACAAGGTTCCAAGTTCGTGCAAGAACCTCCAAAAGAAATTTTACGTGAAGTTTCAGGTGGGGGCTTTACTATATCTCTAGAAGATGGTGCTCAAGAGTATAATATGAATGTAGAATATTTTATTGGTTCCAGTTCTAGTGACAGAATAAACTTTGGATTTGAAGGATCTAAAGTTTCGAGTGGGGAGTATAATTAGGATGTTCTTTTACTGCAGGAGAGATTATTGAATGTAGTGATGATGCTATAAAATTTAAATTTGAATAGCATCTTATTAGAATTGTAAAAATAGGTCATAACATATGACACCTCTTTTTTCTTTAGTTCAACCTTTTCTTTAACTCTTACCGTCTTGTATATATAGTAATATATGTTCAATTCTTTTTGAATACAAGTTTAACGGAAAGATTTCTATAGAAAATGTTCTTTATATAGAATATTTGATTATATTTATGTAGAAATAATATAAACCAAAAAGAACAATGTTCTATACTTTACAACAAAGAGGTTTTAATAGTACAGAAAAATTTTCTGTATTAATGATTAATAGAATTTTGAAAATGGCTATAATTGCAATCCCTATGCTAATGATGACTACGCATACAATAGGAATTTTAAATCATGCATATGCACAAGCAAATTTCCCTCAACAACAACAGATGAATAATCCCGTTCCGCCACAAATGGAAAATCCTTTTGCAAAATTTTGGACAGAACAAGAAACTTTTGAAGTTCAAGAATCATTACAGAATACATTGAACTTTGATCGATTTATACAAGTATGTGGACTGGCAATGCAGTATAATTCAACATATGGACAACCATGTTCTGATACAATTAAGGATATTTCGTTAAAATTTAATGAAGCGTATAATGCAAATAAAGATTTTATCGATAAAGTATTAAGAAATAATTAGATCTGAGCACTAAATCACTCAGGAATATATTTTTCTTGATTTTTGTCATTTTTACTTTCTAGATTAATATAGTGTTGTTTATTGTCCAAGATCCGCTATAATCACAAGTCTAATGTCAACAAGTATTATATTATTTTCCTTTGGCTATATCTAATGAAGTAATAGAAGTAATTATAGTATTTCGTCATGGTATGTTGATATTAATATTGATTATACAACTAGCAACAAATGTACCTTAAGAATCAAAAATCTCTTTCAAATCGTTAATTTTTATTCTATCTTTATTCTATTTTTAAGATATAAAATCAAGTTCTTGAATTTAACTATCTTGTATAATATCAATAAAAGATAGTTTTCCTAAAATAATAATTATTTTGTATTTCGGATTGAATAATATTTTTATATTTCTTTTATATTATTAATATTTGTGACACATGTTGCTAAGATAATCGAAATAATCGGAAGTTCTAATCTTGGCTGGGAAGATGCAGCACAAAACGCTGTATTAGAAGCTAATCGAACTATCAAAGGAATTACTGGAATAGAAGTATCAAATATGACTGCCAAGGTAAATCCCGAAGATGGTAAAATTACTACTTATAGAACTTCTGTTAAAATTGCATTTGTAGTTAAACATCCTTAATTCTTTTTTTTACTCCATTAATTAAAAATTCAATTTTTTTTGTTAATATCGCTTATAATGTGATGATAATACGTGCCTTTTTAATATTCACTAAAACAGAAAGTAAAAAAATGAATAATTTTGCTCATGTGGAAACGAGTTACTTTTAATTTGAAAATTATGATTTATTCTTTACATATTTATAAATAAATTTGTTATAATTTTTTCATATTTTTTTAAAGTAAATAAATTTACAGAAATATGAGAAATTATATTCATAAATTAATTAAATCGCATCAATTATATAATTATTGTATATAATGAAACATTATACCTATTATTATTTAACTTTTCTAATAACTAAATATATAATAATGATGATAATCAATGATAATGTTACTGTAAAATATATTAGAAATATATCTGAAATATGAGTTTTTTCAATATTTTTTTGAAATGTAAAAGTATTGTTTTCTAGTTGGTCAAATATTTCAAAAATTTTATCTGAATAGATTTTTTCATTGTTTGTTGTATTATTAAATTCAAACGAATTCAGAAGATTATTCGCATTTCGATCACGTTCATTAATTGAAGAAATATTAAAAACAGATTCTATGAATTTCAAAATAGACGTCGAATCATAAAATGTGTTGTCTATAAATCCTGATTTTGAATAAGGTGATATAAGTAATGTGGGAACTCTAAATCCTAGATCTTCAATTTCTGACGGTGGGGAAACATGATCATACCAGCCACCAGTTCCTGAATACGTTAATATGAAAACACTATTTTTCCAAAAATTACTTTTCATTAAATTTGTCAAAAGATTTGCTACTAATAATTGTCCATTATGTATATCTTTTGGAGTGGTTTCATGACTATATGGTGTAACTATATATGAAACATTTGGTAAATTATTTTCGCGTACATCTACAAAAAAATTATTTATATCTACTATTTTAGAATTTAGTTCTGGATCATCTACAAATCTTGGAATTCCTAAAATTGGATTATGTGTTAAATGTCTCTTGGTTTTATCATCTTTTAACTTGGTATAATTTAATGATCTGTCATATTTTTCTACATAAATTTTCCAAGAAATGTTATTCTTGTTTAGGATATCAAATATTGTTGTATTGATATCTGTTAAACCATTTTTAGGTACATATTTTTTGTAATTAAAATCATCGGCAGCATAAAGATATAGGTTATTTGAAAGATCTGAAAATCTAGAAGGACTAAAAAAATTATCTGCCAATGCAAATTCAGAAGCCAAAAACCAATATAATGGTATATCTCTTGAATCATAATATCCCATTACTAACGAAGAATTATTTTTTGGATTGGTAATATTTTGTGCATAAATGAATCCATCCATAAAACCATTGTTGTAAGATCTTTCATATGTTTTTAGACCGTATTTTAGCGTCACATCAAAAGTATTCAAATGAAATGGTCTCAATAATTGATTATCAGAAAATTGTTCATTTGATCTAATGTCTATATAATTACTTCCATTAAAATAGATTTTTGTTTTTGACTCATTTTGATAATTAGAATTGCTATTGTTATTAAGATTTATACGCAATACTTCGTCATTAGGAAAAATTTTTCTCTCAAAATACGTCTTTAATTCTTTTGAAGATAAACCATGATTCCATAATCTTATTTCACCTATATTACCAATAAAAAAATAATCTGTCTTAAGAAAATTAGATCCCACTCTAATAAAAGGTAATTTATTATCATCTGGCTTTTCACTTGAAATATATTTAATTTCTTGTAGTTGATTATCGATATATAATTTAAGATGGCTATTATTCTTTATTAAAAAAATATTATGCCATTTTAAATCATCATATTTGTTTTTAGACTTTACAAAGTAATCTTTTCCAAATGTAGTCTCAAAACCACCTACAATGTGTTCGTTTTTATCTATCCACAATCCAAAATTTAAGTTATTTCCAGATGTTTCTTTTCCTACTCCGCCTTTATTAATTAAAAATCCATTTTTGCTATAGTTTGTTATATTTGATTTAAATTCTAAATAGATTGAAAAATTTTCAAAAGAAATTAAGTTTTCAAAAGGGTTAATTGGTATTCCTGTACTATTTAATATTCCATTAGCATTTGGAAAACTCCCAAAGTAATTATCAAAACTTCTTTGTCCTTGTGAAAGAACTATTATATTATCTATGGGAATTCTTGAATCTGTTAAATTATTATTTGATTGAACCATCGGGAATGCCAATATAAAGAGATCATCCATAAGTAAAAATAGATAAAAAGATAAACATAAAAAAAAACTTGATATAATTATATTTCTTGAGTTAAAATTATAATTTATTTTTATCATTTTGTTTACTGTTTATCCATATAAAAATTTAAAAAATTATTTATTAATAGAATAAACTGTTATTGCAGCTTTAATTGATTCTTCTGTATCTTCATGTCTATCTGTATCATATGTTGAATACACTGGTATTCCATTATATCGTATTATATAGTCATTCATAACCCTAGATTTTTTCTCTAAGAATTTTGCATTATCTACTTGCTTTTGTTCAGATACGAGATAGTTAATTTTCCCAGAAAGAATTAGTAAATCCGCATTTTCTATTTGGTCGTACGCAGGATTGTTATTGGATTGTAATGAAATCGCATCTCTGTGTGAATAAAATTTTAAAATATTAGCCATATGAGTATAGATTGTAAGAATAGTCGAATTATTTGTTGTGTTATCTCTTAACCAAAGTGCAGTATCTTTCATCTCTTCAGCAGTTTCTGAACCTAGAGTAGGATAATATTTTTGTGCTAGGATTACTTCTGATATAAAAATATTATTTGATCCTATGATTATCGGTATTAGTATTATAATGATTATTTCCTTGAATCTAAATTTATTTAACAAAGATGTATTGAGAATTGATATACTAAAAAGTATAAAAAACGGAATCAAGGTAATAAGAAAATGATATCCTTTAATAGATAATATTTGGTAAAAAATAAATGGGATAAATAACCATATTGAAAGAAGCGTAAGATTTTTAGATGAATACTTTCTTTTTACTATGAAATAAATTAATGATATTAAAAATAATAGTGAAAGAGCATAACCTAATATGTCTTTAGATAAGATCTCAAAATAATATAATAAATCATGATTAGGAGGTCTGGATGACTGCCATTCCATATACGACAATAATGATGTTCTAGCTTCATCAATAGTTATGAATGAGATCCAATATGGTGATGAAAATAATGTAAAAGCAGAAAAGAATATTACAATATTTTTTAGATTTGCTTGTTTGATGATTATAAAACTAATAATTGATAAAGGAATTGTTAATATTCCGATCTCTTTTGAAATGAAACTTAAACCAGCAAAACTTCCTATCAAAAAAACTATAAATTTATTATTCTTTTTGTCTAATAATATTAAAAGTAATAATACAAGAGAAAAGAAAAAGGACAAAGGAACATCTACTAAAACTTGTTTTGTTATAATTATGTGATAAGGTAATAAAGCGATTATGATTGAAGCTAAAAAACCTAATTTCTGATTGTAGATTAATTTACCAATGTAGTAAACAACGACACTAGTTAAAGAACCAAAAATAACTGGAATAATTCTAGCAGTAGTTTCGCTTATTCCAAATATAAAAAAAGTCAAAGATATAAAAAACTGTGTTAATAATGGATGAGCGCGAAAAATAGAAAAATCTTTCTGAAATTCTTCAAAACCTGCTAATGATGCTGCTTGACCACTATAAATAGCCTCATCATTATTGAATCCAACTTCTCCAATGGAATAAACTCTTATTAGAAAAGCAATAATAAAAATTAATAAAATTAAAATAAATTCATAACGCAAAAAGAGATTTTTTTTGATAATGGAAAATGACAATTATATTGCACTACTTTTAACTTAAATTTCTATTTTATGATATTTTATTTGAAAATTGACTTATTATATCTTTAAAAATATCTATCAATTTGACAAACTAAATAAAAAATATTAAAAATAAAAATATGTTGATATGTCTCTTGTATATTATACTACATTTTCATGTTATTCATTGATTCGTGTGATTGATTCTTATTATTCATCATATCTCCATGACTCATAGACTTGTCATTCATCATATTTTCATTTAATTTCAAATTATATGCATCTTGCAAGTTAGGATGAATTATTCCATGTATGATTTTCATAGCTTCATCATATGGTAGTTCTGATTCTGCCATTTCTTTCAATTGTGCTAAACCTTCTTCTGCTTTAGTAATAAATTCTTTTTTATCATCAGTCACATTTTTTAACCCGGTTTCAAAAATGACTGTTGCAACATCTAATAATCCCTTAACAGTGTGTAAAGATTCAGGATTACTTATTGACGCGGAATTCACATCTGTCATCTTCTCATCCATTTGCATAGCAGAATGTTTAGAATCATTCATCATCATATTAGACATATTCATCGGTTTTCTATCAAAAATATCTGCATAATTTAGATCAATAGCATTAATTATATTAGCAAAGTGTAATGCTTGTACCGTTGAATTATTCATCATATCAGTTTCAATTCTAATCGATAACGCTTCATCTAATATATCATTAAGTTCTTGTACAGTAAAATCAATATCAGCAATATCTGATTCTTGAATATGTGTATCTAATTTAATAAAAATTGTACTTAGTTCATTAGATATTCTCTCATTTTTTTCTTTTATTTCATTATCAATATCGTCTGTATACAAATCAACAATTTTTTGATAATGTTTTGATGCTATATCTCCATCATTGTTTAACAAATGATTTCTGATCTCTTTTCCTTGAACTTTAATCTGATCAACTAATGCCATAAAGGACGCACTTTCATCATTAGTGAACATATGTGCATATGAATAATTTGAATTTCCTGTGATTAGAGTACTAATAACTACAGCAAACACTGCCACATATGCTATTTTTTTTATTTTATACACAACGATACTTTTTGAGATGCGAATAAAAATTTTGTGGTACATTTATAGAAAATCTTCAAAATCTATTGATTAAATTTCAATGTACTCAATATCAATTTCCAGTAGTCATTTTTTTATAGATTGAAATGTATATTATACTGAGAAATATGGGAACTCAAATGAATAGTGCACGAAGAGGCATTGCAACACCAGAAATGATTCAAGTTGCAAAAGATGAAGAAATTAATTTAGATTTTTTAATTCAAAAAGTAGCTAAAGGTTCAGTAATAATTCCTAAGAATAACGCTAGAAAACAAAAAATCAAAGTAACAGGTATTGGAAATGGATTAAAAACTAAAGTAAATGTGAATATTGGAACATCCACATTATATCAAAATATAGACGAAGAAATATCTAAAGCTAAAATTGCAGTAAAATATGGAGGAGATACAATAATGGATCTATCTGATGGAGGGGACCTAGATCTAATAAGAGAAAAGTTATTGGATGCTGCTCCAATAACATTCGGCACTGTACCTATTTATCAAGCATACTCCTATGGTGTAGAAAAATACAAAAATCCATTAAATATCAATGAAGATGATTTCTTGAATGCATTCGAGAAACATGTAAAAGATGGAGTTGATTATACTACTATTCATTCTGGGATTACACACGATATTGCAAAAAGAATATTAGAAATTAAACGTCACGCAGGGATAGTTTCAAAAGGTGGTACTATAACTGCAGCATGGATGCTGAAATATGAAAAAGAGAATCCTTATTTTGAACATTTTGATTACATGTGTGAATTAGCAAGAAAATATGATGTTACATTTAGTCTAGGTGATGCCTTAAGACCCGGTTCAATATTGGACTCACATGATGAATTACAAATCGCAGAGATGATCAATGTATCTCGTTTAGCAAAACAAGCTCATGAAAAAGACGTTCAGGTTATGATAGAGGGTCCAGGACACGTACCTCTTAACGAAGTTGCTGCAAATGTAAGATTAGCAAAATCTTTGATTGGAGATGTTCCTTATTATGTATTAGGTCCATTGGTAACAGATATTGCTCCAGGATATGATCATATAGCAAGCGCCATAGGTGCTGCTGTTTCTGCATCCGAAGGTGTTGATTTATTGTGCTATTTGACACCTGCAGAACATTTGGCATTACCAAATTCAGAAGATGTAAAAGAAGGATTAATTGCATATAGAATAGCCGCTCATGCCGGCGATCTTGTTAAGATACGTGATAAAGCAATAAAATGGGATAAGGAAATCACCCATGCCAGAAGAACCCTAAATTGGCAAAAACAAATTGAATTAGCAATTAATCCAGAACAAGCTGAACTTATACATAAACGACAAGGACAAAACGATGGAAATAACGTACCTTGTACAATGTGTGGAGGTGCATGTGTTTATATAATGTTACCCCAGCAAAGAAAATATGATAAAGAAACACAAATATCAAAACAGTAATAAATATTTTTTATATTTATTAATAAATATACATCTCGTGATATTTGTTTCATTTTTTTAAAAAATAACTGCAGTTAAAGTAATGGAATAAATATAATTTATGTAATATAATACATAAAAAATCTTATATCTATTTTAATCATTTTCATCCTAATATCTTTATTTTTTCAATTCTAAAAATAATACTTATTACTAGCAACTTAATTTATAGGTTGAAGTAATTATGAAATACTATTTAAAACCGAACTTTTTGTGAAAATATATTTTGAAATTAAGTCATTAAATAATAACATTTTAAAGATCAATTGATGTAATATGATTTATGTTTGGCAAAGTAACATGTAAAATATGTGGAGATGAAGTTAGATTTGCGTTAAGACATATAAAAACAAAACATGCAAATATCTATTCTGAAATAACTAATACTAAAATGAAAGATATAATGAAAAAATATTTTCGTGAATAATAATTCGATCTATTTTTATAATAATTATCTTGCAATTATATTATAACTAATAGACTTGATAATCTATTTTAAAACTATGCAGCAAAAATTATTTATCAATTAAGTGAAAATATTCTAAGTGATTCAAGATCATAACATAATAAAAAAATGTGTTAGTCTGATTTATCTCTCATTTTCAAAGGATAAATTACTTTACAACTATCTAATTCTTCTTCATGTACTAAATGAGAACCAGAATCACGTCTTACATATATAACGAATTCATCACATTTAGGACAATTTTGGAAATAAAATACTGCATTGATGCCTTTCTTATTTTTTCCCAAAAGTCTAGTTTGAGGATTTGGAAAAAAATGTAAATCACATGCTGGACATTCCATTTGTTAGTATAACCTACTAAAATAAAGGATAAAAATATTTCTAATATTTTTGTATTATAGCAAATATTCATTTTTATAAGCTGGAAACAAATATATTCTATCATTCAACTCGATTCTGCGTGTTGAAATATATTTAGATTATTATATAATATAACGATTGAAAAAAGTTAATATTGAAAATTCAAAGGAAATAGAAATAAGCAAAGAGTACTTTAATGGCGAAGTAAATATAAAGGAATTACTTAATGAAAATAATTCAGAAGAATATGAGATGTACCATGTGTATTTTAATAATGGCGCATTGACTACTATTCATTTACATGAATCTGAACAAGTTTTAGTTGGAACAGGAGATAATGGAATATTGTGTATCTTTGATAAGTATGATTTTCGTAAAAATATGTTTACTGTGAATTTTAAGACCTTTATTAATAAAGGCGATGTATTTACTATTCCTGCTAATAAGTTACATTTTCATGGTGCTCTGCGAAATAAAAATTTCTCTCATATCGCATTTAGGAATAAATTCCAAATAAATGAAGAAAAAATTCATCTCAAAAAAGCAAGAAACATTTGGGAAATAGATCTATTAAAACAGATATGTAATAATGATATGAATGATATAAATGATCTTAAAATAAAAATAAATAAAACAATTGATGATATTATTACAAAATAATTTAATAGAATCTGTATATATACCTAATATTTTGTTTAGAAATTTTTTCTCTATATAAAAAGTAATTAACAATAGCATAAATATCCCACAGAAAATTTGACTAGTACTTTTTAATTTTATACCAATCTTTTTTAGAATATCTATACAATCTAAGTAATATGTAGAATGGTATTTTATATCTATTGCATAGAAATTAATTATATATTAATTATATATAACGAATCGTTATTTAATACAAATGTTGTTGATCATCTAGATGGTTTGTCTGATTCCTTAAATTGTATTGAGTATTGCAGCTTTATTCTGACCTATCTTTTGGTCATATTTATAGATAACATGTTATTTCCTATTTTAAATTTTAAGTGCACTACTGTTTTGAATATGTTATTTAAATCCTTGATATCTTAATTTTTTTATCATTTGAAGATAAATTCTCCTAAATATATCGGTGTCCAAAAATACTAACAAATTTATAAATATTTCTTCTAATGATTATTGTATTTCTTTAGTCATATTTAAATATAAAATTTGTATCGTTGTATAACTAGTTCTATAAAAAATATTTTCATTAATAGAATTAAAAAAATCTTGGTGACTATAAAATTATTTCATCCCTTGTATACTTCATTGACTATTCTTAAGATATTTAAACTCTAAATTACTTGGAAAAAGTGTATACAAATTATACTTTTTGCATATGTTTACATTTTTCGAGTATTTGGTAATATTACTATCATTTGATCAATTTGAACTTTCAATTTGCTAAGGTGTGTTTATAAAAATAATAGTAGGAGAAATGATAATCAGAATCAATAATTCATTTTTATTAAAAATAAAATAAATTGTCATAATTTTATGTTATCACTAATTATTCATAACAATCTATTCTAATTACAATAATATCATAATAATAACCCGTCCAATGACGACCTATTATAAATAGCAATAGTTATAACAATGATAAAAAAAATTAGTATAAAATTTTAAAAAAATTGTAGTAAAGGAACTTCACGAAATAACTAAACTTATCAAATTTAAGTACATAATAACACTATTATTGTTTAAATTCATCTTCATCTAAAGGTAATGAAAACCCGCCTTCTTCTAAAGGCATTTCAGTCATTTCGATAACATTTATCAGATTTTTGTCAATTTTATCTGATAATAATTTTTTTTTAAAAAAACGAATAATATCTGTAGATGTTATAATTCCCAATATTTCATCCTTCTCATCCACTACTGCAAGATGTCTTATTCTTTTCTTGGTCATGATTTTTGCAGCGTTTATGATGGATGAATTTTTATTAATATGTTGAAGAGGTGAAGACATTACGTTTTCTGCATTTACCGAAATCGATAAGATATTTTTTGCACAAATTTCTTTTACTAGATCACGTTCGGTTATAATTCCTACTATTTTATTTTGATTTTTAGTTACTGCAACAGCACTAATCTTTTTTTGAGTCATTAGTTTTGCTACATCTAAGGTAGTTTTTTTGGAATCTAACCCTACAATATTTTTACTTAATATTTCCTTTACTGGAAAATTTCCATTCATATCCTCAGACATCAAACATATGACTACTTCTGTATAAATAAAGATTTATCGTGATACTTGCCAGTTCTAGTGCTAAAGTCATAAAATAAAACTTAATTTTTATTATCTATTAATAATATTGATCAGTATCTTGGGTCGTTGGGAAGATAATAATACTTCATTTTTTGGCTTTAATCCAAAAGGATCAAAACGTGATTACAAGAAGATTGCAAAATATGTTATCGCAGGTGGCTTTGTTGTAGTTGCTATAGTCGTTCTATCTGTTTTCATACCACGAGCAGGTTTGTCCATAGAAATTTTAGAACGGGGAGAAGGATTGAATTTAGTAAGAAGTATCAGCATAAAGATTAATAATAATAATCCACAAACCATCACTGATGTTTCTGTACAATTTGATGAAAACGAGAAAATACATCAATTTGGAAATATTGGTCCGTTTAGTTCGATCTTTATAACCCCAGATGAAAACGAACTTGATTTTAACAAGGTCACTGTAACTGCAAATAATGGCGAAATTAAAACCATAAAATTGCGATGATTTTTTTATATTTATTTTTATACAAGTTTCTCTTATTAAATATTATTCATGAATTATAAGAAAGACGATTATCTGGATTATAAAACATATTTCTTAAAACTTTATGGCCAAGAACTCGATATGAATTCTTTGGACAAACGCGAAAAAAATGTTCTTGAGGATATAGAAAGTGAAATTGAATGTCCAAGATGCCATGATACTATGACGTTGTGTTCTGATTTTAATTCTTTATTTTATCAATGCTATGAATGTGATTTCTGTTTATACTCTACTAAATAAAACTGATTTAAGTTCATCAAATAATATACATTAATTGGTTACATGAAAATTTATAAAGTTAGTGTTATATTCGGCTTATTATCCGACAATAAGCCTCCTTTGCATGCATAAACGTCTTTATCTTGTATACTTTCTGCGCATATTTCATATGGTGTATTAAGAGCTTCATTAAACTTGAATTTCAATCTCGTTTTTGAATTATTGTCGAGAGATCTATCATATAGTTGTTCTTGGGCTACATTTTCTGATTTTAATTTAATTTCTACAGTTTTTGTACCTGGATCATTTACGATTATTCTTGCTTTTAATAAAAATGATTGTTCTCCTTTTAAATTTTCTCCAAACTGTGAGAAAGCCGAAGGAATAGCAACTTCAGCCGGTGCGGCCATAATCACACTCATTATTGTAATAGTAATTAGAAGCGCAGAAATTTTCATTTGCATGTTTCACATTAATTAAATCTTATTATTATTTTTTTTGATAGTTACTTTTTAATTAAATATGCCTTTATCATATAAATGTAAATAAATAATAATCAAAAATAAACTCCAATATATAAAAACGATCAGAAATTTCAAATCAAGTATTTTGAAATATCTAGTTAAAGTAGTATACTTATTAAATAATAATGAAAATAATCTTTTAATAAATAAAAATAAACGATAATTAGGATATCTTAAGTTTATACTCTATGGAATTTTACCTTTTGTGTTAAATAAAAGATATTTTTGATAATACTAATGACTCAAAATGGTTCTAGAAACTATATTTTTGTTTTAATAACTTTTGGAATTCTCTTTATGCTATCTAGTATTGGTCAAACTCAAGCACAACCAGTGAATGAATATACAGAAAATGTTGAAGAAACGAATACATTTCAAATGCAAAAACCTAAAAGTACAAATGAACACGAAGAGATGTCTATAAAGATTACATCTCATAATGATGCAGATGAAGTTGATATAGGTGAATTAACTATAAGTGGAATTTCAAGTGACACAACTTCAACCGATTGTATTGTTGAAGTCGACTGGAATAATAAAAAACCATATCAAATTGTTACACCTACCGGACCTGGTGGTCAAGGTGATTATTCCACTTGGGAATTTACTTATACAAATGAATATAATACTATCAAACCTGGTAATAATGACCTAACATCAAAATTAACATGCATTAATCCAGGACCATTGACTGAATGGTATAGCGTAACCATAATCGGAAAAGTACCTCCTCCATCATTAGCAGTGCCTCTCCCAAATAAGGATCCGTCTATTTCAAACTCCCCACAAATTCCTATTCCAAGACAGTAAACTCTTTTTTTATTCCTTTTGTCATTTAAGGAAAATTAAAGGGAAAATTTTAAAATTTCATTAATTCATTTTTTTTAACAACCTAAAAAAATTTCAACTATATTTTTTCATATTTAAATGAAAATCTTCAAATATATCACAAATACAACACATTGTGTTGCAAAGAGATCGATCTTTTTTCAAGTTTCTATCATTATTATTGATAATATGCTCATTACTTATTATTCCAACAATGAACAATTCTACCTATGCTATTGAGAAGAATTTTCTGAATTCTACCTTTTCAACTGATTATACTCATTCCACAAATAAATATACTAAACTAGGCATAAATGATAATTATTATTATTATTCTATAAATCCGTTGATAAAATACAAAGAGGATTTTGATAAATCCAACAATTATGATGATAAATTCACTCAATACAAGAAACACGAAGATAAGAAAAACGAAGAAGGTAAGAAAAGTAACATGGTTAATTTTGCTGCTGCAGGTGATTGGGATTGTGGAAGTGATGCAAAAAAAACTGCAAAACAGATTAAGAAGATGGAACCAGAATTAGTAATAGGGCTTGGAGATTATTCATACAATTCAAAAGCAAAATGCTGGTTGAAAATTGTATCTGATTTTTCAGATACTATGAGAATTTCCTTAGGAAATCATGATGTTGACTCATCTAAAAAACTTCGTGATCTGATGGACCATTTTAATTTAGAAAAACAATACTATTCATTTAATTTTAAAAATATTCATTTTATTTCTATGTCCGTCGAAGTTCCATTTGAGGACGATTCTAAACAATATAAATTTGTTGAACAAGATCTTAAGCAATATTCTTCAGATCCATTTATTGACTGGATAGTAGTATTTTATCATGAACAAGCATATGGTTCTGGATCATCGCCAGATGTAAATGAAGATTTTCGTGAAGTATATCATCCTCTTTTTGATAAATATGGTGTTGATCTGGCGTTACAAGGACATCAGCATATTTACGAAAGAACTTATCCTTTGAAATATAATGATGACGATGATGACGAACCTTTTATTGTGAATGATAACTATAATAAATATAATAAAGAAGATGGAACGATTTTTGTTACAGTTGGTACTGGAGGTGTTAGTCTTGGTGATTTTGATAAGGCAGAAGATTACACTGCTGAAAGATTTTCTGATTTTGGCTATTTAAATATAGATTTATTAAAAAACGGTAAAATACTAAAAGGTACATTTTATGACCATAAAAATAAACCACTTGACGAATTCGAAATTAAGAAATAATTAATTTAAACATATTTATTAACCAAATGAAATGTATTTTATTAATTATTCTGAGTTTAAAAAATAAATAGCCTGTTTTAGGACATATTAAAATCAAATTTGATTTGATCTGACAAAAGAATAATTCGAATTTTATATAAATATTTTTATCTTGATATTAATTTATTTATAATTCTCAAGTATTAGATTTTTTAATAAAATTTGCGCAAATTTTTTTCTTTTAGATATCTTTTTTTAATTCACTATTTCTTAATCCGCAACTTTTACACACGTAGCTTATAATTGAATCTTTTTCAT
>JBNAIF010000148.1:0-10282 GCA_050043595.1 Nitrososphaeraceae archaeon
TAAGTTTGAATAACCATTAACATTTTTATTTTTTAATTTTATTTCTAGTATAAATTAAAAGAATAAATTAAAAGACAATAATCTAATTATGGATATTGTCACCCAAAAAAAAAGCGATTGTAATTATTTCATTATTTATAATAATGGCTATTTCCGTAAATATTGCAATAATAGCTATAGGCGGGGGATTTTCGGGTCAAGGAATTCAATCATTAACGAATTTACCAACTGAAGAAGATTTATGGAAAGCTGGTCAAAGTATAAGTGATGGAATGAAATTAGAATATAATTATATTAGTTCAGAAAAAGAAAGAATTACCAGCGATCTAGATATCTCTGTTTTATTCAAAGAATATGATGCTGATTATTGGAACGCAACTATCAACATAATTAACGGAACAGAAGAAATAATCTTCAATTCCAAGATATCCAAAAATAATCTAATTTTTGATAAAAAGCCAGTTGAATTAAAAAAATCTATTGAATTATTGGAGTCTTCTATTTTCTCCATAAGAGATAATACTAGAGAACCTAAATACTTAGTTGTAGGAGCAATTTGGGACAATATTAACTACAAACTATCTACAATACCTATGAAAATTATTTCTAAAAATGATATTAACTCATCACAATATGAATTTCAAGCATACATATTGAATTATGATTTAGACGATAAAAAAAATAACATATGGATAGTTAAAGATTTGCCATTGCCGATAAAAGCAGAAATACACAAAGAAAATAATGTAAAATATGAATTTACATTGCAAAATGTAACTAAATAATTAAATTACTGCTTATTAAGAACATTAAAAAATAACCAATCAACATAATTAACAATATTTGTATCAATGAAACACCAAATATGGATGGATCCAGGCAATAATTCAATACGACCTTCGGGTAGAACAATTCTTAAGCCTTCCTTGCCTTCATACATATAAGCGTCAGATATGGTAGAACTGGGCAGAAATTCGATCGTTTTTTTCTTGATAATATCTCTTGAAATTGGAAAAGTTTTTCTAAATTTATCAAATACTATACCAACGTTTTCTGAACCATAGTCATCAATCTTTTCGATTTTTTGAGGATCTGGAAAATGTAATTGGATATCTAATTTGTATCTATTGCCTACAAACGATGTTATTTCATTAATTTTAGCATAAGCCATATTTGGATTTTTTTTTAAAAGTGATTTTATAAAATTTTTATTGCGATAAAAATTTGCATTTAGATCAGAAATAATATCAGAAAAAGACATATTAATTATTAATTATTCGTATATTATTTTACTTTATCCTTTTATTAAAGATAATATAAGAATCCATATGTTTACTTCAAAAAATGATGACTCAGAAAGAACATCTAACCCAAAGGATTACCAACAAACTTGCTCAGAATTCATAAAAGACATATCAAAAGATTATTTTGATTGGGTAGATAGATATAATTTATCAGATACAGAGCTGAATAAAAGAAAAAAAGAAATTGAAGAAACAGTTTATAAGACAAATAATTGGATTATTAATTTTGGAAAAAGTATCAAAAAAATAGACATAATAATGAATGATGGAATAAATAAAATGGCAGAATCAACAGCAGGTTATCCATTTAATTTAGACATATATATAAATAATATGTTCAGATATACTAAACATAATATTGGAAAAATAAAATTAAATGTAAAATCAATTCCAAGAAGTGACAGAATGATCAAAATAGGAAATTATGACAAAGAAAAAATACTATTAATAAATTCATCATCAAAAAATAAAATAAATTATAACATAAGTCAAGAAAGCCTAAATATATCAGAAATATTAGATGATTATATAATTTTAGATGCACAAAATTGTCAAAAATCTGATGTTGTATCAATCACAGTAGTTGTTGAAGAAATAAAAGATAATTACGTTACAGATAAACGAGGATATTCAACAATTATATTAATTCAATAAAACATATACAATCTATATTAGGTAACATAATTATAAGATAGTATTATGAAATACCTATTAAATAGATTAATATTAAATAAATTTGTTAGTAGTAAACCATAATGGCTTCACCATAATTTAAATAGTCCTTTGATTGTCTTGTAAATATGCGACGGTCGTCCAGTTTGGTCTAGGACATCAGATTGCCAATCTGGTAACCCGGGTTCAAATCCCGGCCGTCGCATTGAATAGTTAAAAATTATGAGAATATTCAAATTATATTAGTACGATATTGAATTCATTCACTTCCACTTCCACAGCCACAAAAACCATATTCATCTACATTACAACCACAAATTGGACATTTATCGTGATATATAACCTCCCACACATGTTTACCATAAAGGGAATAATGGGTATCTATTTCAATAGGAATTGAAAAATCATTTGAATCGTTATTATTTGATTTGATACAATTATTTTTTTTACGATCATATTTATGATCGGTATTTATCTTGCTTTTTTTGTTTTTTTTCTTATTCAATCTTTTTATAATCAAAATTTTTAGATTGGGATAAATTATTTCGTATTATTGCAATAGCTTCTGATATACGTTTTTTATTTGGAAGCTGAATTAAAAATATATTTTGAAGAGAGCTATTTTCAGAAGGTAGTAACGATAATAAACTAGAATCTTCAAGTTTATCAAAAAAATTTGGGAATTTATTTACATCTATCAAAAAGTTTTCTTCTAATCCTAGAGGATTAAAATCTAATTGAATATCTACAAATACATGAGTACCATCATAAAAAATGTTTAGTACTGTATCAACTATATATTTTTGACCCAAACATTTATTGAATATTTCCTGATATTTTGTATTTTCAAGTATAATACAAGGAATTTGTTTTCCTTCATAATCAATGATAGAAAATCCATCTTGATGTAAATTATTTAAAAAATCGGATAATTTTTCAAATTTTCGATATTGCAATAAAAATTTATGTTTATAAACATATATTATTTTATCGATTACTAAATAGTCATTGAATATACAAGATAGAATAGCATTTTAAAATAGCATCTTGACTAAATTTATGTAAATATCAATTTAAAAAATAATATCATGGCAACTTTATAGTTTTGTAATTCAAAATATAAAAAAAAGAAATCAAGATAGAATATGGATCATTTTTTTGAGTTTATTATTAAAAAATATCTAGATCATATATCACACCACCATTAAAGATAGATATTATTTCTATAAACAAGATACACAAAAAAAACAATTAAAAAATAAAAATAAAACATCATATATCTTTAGATTTTAATACATTGAGTGCGGAGCCATAATAAAACCAATCAATTTGTTTTTGTGTATATGAGTGTAGTAATTTTATTTCTTCCTTCATTCCATTAGAATGTGTAATCATACATTTAATTGGTATATTTTCTGTGATTTTCGATAAATTTAAAATACTTATTTTGTCATCTTCTTTAATTTTTTCATAATCATTTTTATTTGCAAATGTCAGGGCAAGTATTCCTTGTTTTTTTAAATTAGTTTGATGGATTCGTGCAAAACTTTTAGCGATAACTGCCACACAACCCAAATGTCTCGGACTCATTGCAGCATGTTCTCTACTGCTGCCTTCTCCGTAATTTGAATCCCCTATAATAATCCATTTATGATTGTTTTGTTTATAATTTCTAGCAATGTTTGGAATAGATTCTATTTTTCCGTTAAGCATGTTTTTTGCTTCTCCTATTTTGTTTCCTTCATAATATGCATTTACTGCACCCAACAACAAATTATCACTAATTTTATCAATATGTCCCCTGTACATCAACCATGGTCCAGCTGGTGATATTTGATCAGTTGTACACTTGCCTTTTACTTTTACGAGAATAGGAAGATCCTCAAAATCTTTTCCATCCCATTTTTCAAAAGATTCTAGTTTTTGTAACCTATTACTATGACTATCGATAGCAATTTCGATTTTATCTGGATCTTCAGAAGGTGGAACATAAATATTTTTTATGTTGGAAAAACCTTGTGATGGAACTTCAGGAGCTTTTTCAGGAGGATCAAGTTTAAATGTACGTCCATCTTTAGATGCTAATTTATCACGAAGAGGATTAAATGATAGCCTACCGCTTAAAGATAATGCAAAAACTATCTCAGGACTTGCAATAAAATTCATTGTATCCCTATGTCCGTCATTTCTTCCGGGAAAATTTCTATTATATGAAGTAACTATAGTATTTCGTTGTCCTTTTTTCAACTCTGGTCTTTTCCACTGTCCTATACAGGGACCGCATGCATTAGCTAGAACTGTTGCGCCTATTTCGTTCAAAGAACTTAATTGGCCATCTCTTTCGATAGTTGATCTTATCATTTCAGAACCAGGAGTAACTAAAAGAGGTGTTTTTATAGTAATTCCTTTTTTCTTAGCTTGATTTGCAATACTCGCAACTCTTGACATATCTTCATAAGAAGAATTAGTACAACTCCCAATCAATGCTACAGAAATAGCGTCCAAATAATTATTTGAAGTCACATCTTTTGCCATTTTTGAAATAGGTCTAGCTAGATCTGGAGTATGCGGACCTACGATATGAGGTTCGAGTCTGGACAAATCTATCCTAATAACCTGATCGAAATGATTTTCCATTTCTGATTCAATTTCAGGATCTTGGATCAACAAATCCTTATTTTTGTTAGCTAAATCAGCTAAATCATTTCTATTTGTATTTCTTAAATAAGTTTCCATTTTTTCATCATATGCAAAGATAGAACATGTTGCACCTATTTCAGCACCCATATTTGTAATAGTTGCTTTTCCAGTACAACTTATCGAATTTGCACCAGGACCAAAATATTCTATTATCGCATTTGTACCACCCGATACTGTAAGTTTGGATGCTACGTAAAGAATAATATCTTTAGGTGCTGCCCAACCATCAAGTTTTCCAGTCAGATAAACACCTATACGTTTTGGATATAACAATTCCCAAGAAAGTCCAGCCATGGTTTCTGCAGCATCTAATCCACCTACACCAATTGCAATCATACCCAAGCCTCCAGCGTTTGGAGTATGAGAATCGGTTCCAATCATTAAACCTCCAGGGAAGGCGTAATTTTCTAAAACTACCTGATGGATTATTCCTGCACCAGGTTTCCAAAAACCTATACCAAATTTTCTTGATGCAGATTCAAGAAAATTATAAACCTCATTATTTTCATAAATAGCATCTCGAATATCTGATTTTCCATCGATTCTGGCTTGAATAAGATGATCACAGTGAACTGTAGTAGAAATTTTAACCTGTTTTAGTCCAGATTGCATAAATTGTAATATGGTCATTTGACCTGTTACGTCTTGTAAAGCTACTCTATCTGGATGCAAATAAACATAGGTACTTCCAGGAGATAGAATAGTACTATCATCTATGTTGTTCATGTGACCTATTAGAATTTTTTCGCATAAAGTTAATGGTCTATTTTCTACAATATTTTTATATTTTGATATATTTGACCTGGATCTATCGTATATTTTCGAAACAGATTCACTAGAGGTTTCAACTTTATTTTGCATAATATCTAATTAACATTATAGAGATATATGAAAATATCCTGATAGTTTTTACTTTAAAAAAACAATGAATCAAAAAAATTAAAAGATAAGTATAATCCCATAAGATTATTATAATTTTTGCGGAGTCGTTACTAACTTTCCAAATGATTGTGATTTCATCATTTTTATGTGTCCCATCACCATATTTTCAAATGGATAGACAGTATCTATTACTGGTTTTATTTTTCCTTTGCTAGTCCATTTTAGTACTTCTGATAAGCCCGTACGTGTTCCTTGAGTTGCTCCAATAATATTTAATCCCCTAAAAAAAAGATATCTTAAATCAATATTAGAGTCATATCCAGTAGTAGCGCCCGTTGAAACTAGTGTACCACCCATATCTAAGAGACCAACCTCTCGAGCAAATGCAGATTTGCCTATATGTTCAAAAATAATATCTACTCCTTGGTTTTGCATCATCTCTCTTACAATCTTGTACCAATTAGGATCCCGATGGTTAACAACATAATCAGATCCTAATTTGAGACATTTATTCATTTTTTCTTCTGTACCAGCTGTAGCAATAACTTTACAATTAAACAATTTAGCGATTTGAATACCGGCTATCCCCATTCCGCTGCCACCACCCATAATTAGAACATTTTGCCCTGGTTGAATATTTGCCCTAGTAACCAACATATGCCAAGCTGTCATCCCGACCATTGAAATAGAAGCAGCGTCTGAAAAGGAAACATTATCTGGAATCTTTATTACGTTTACTTCTGGAAGATAAGTATATTGTGCAAAACCTCCCCATAGAGGACCTGTTTGAAAACCCCAAACTTTCCGTTGTTTACAATCATATTCTACACCAGACGTACATTTTTTACAAATTCTGCATGCTAAATTAGGATAAGAAACTACTCTGTCCCCTTTTTTGATATTAAAAACATTGTCACCGACATCGACAACGGTTCCAGAAATATCACTTCCAGAGATATGAGGTAGAGGAATTTTTATTGGTTTTCCCCAAATACCCCAAAGATCATCAAAATTATAAGATGAAGCTTCTACTTTAATTAGCACTTCATTATATTTTATTTTTGGTATCTCAATATCTTTAATTTTTACAACTTTTTCTGGATCTTGATTATGCTCATAATACACAGCGGCTTTCATATTCTTTTAATAAAAATACAAATATGGAATTTATAAGTTAGATGTATGTATATTTTAGAAAGTAAAATACATAATTATATATAAATATTATATTAGATAAATTAAATAATTTTATTTTATTAATTATAAAATTCAAATTAATCAAGTATAAATAAAGAATAATATATTTAAAAATTTAACAATGTGTTAATAAATGATTGAATTTTTTTCTATAACATCTCTCATCAAAACAAACATATCAAACTCAGTTTTATCTGAAATACCAAAATCGATCACAAACATATCAAACGAGGTCTTGCCTGAAATACCAAAATCGATCAATGTTATAGGAACAGATATTGAGCTCCTTAGAATAGTTTCTACACTGATTATATTATTAGTAGGTTTCATATTTGCGAAGTTATTTAAAAGACTTGTAACAAGACGTTCTAAAAAACAATTACCGCATAACATAAACATCTCTTTTAGCAAAACGATTTATTATATTATTATTGCAATAACAGTTTTTTCAGCGATAGGATATTCAGGTATTAACCTTTCAGGATTAGTTGTTGCTGGTGGTGCAATTGGAATAATAATTGGATTTGCTACGCAGTCATTATTTTCTAATCTAATATCAGGATTATTTTTATATATAGATAAACCGTTTAAAATAGGAGATCCAGTATTAATCACTGGAAAACTACCTGAAATAGCTGGAAACGTGACAAAGATTACTTCATTATCATGTAGATTCAAACTTTTTAATGGTACAGAGGTAAGACTTCCAAATTCAGAAGTATTTACATCGGAAATCCATAATTTTTACAATACAGTAGTAAGGAGAATAGAAGTAGAAGTAGGTGTGTCGTACAAACACGATGCAACTCAAGTCATCAAAATAATTAATGAAATTATATCGAAAAATGAATTTATCTTAGTTGTACCAAGTCCAAAGATATATGTGAATGAATTTGGAGATTCGTCTGTGAATATAAACATCTGGTTCTGGGTTCCTACAAAATTATGGTTTGATATAAAAATGGAGATTCTTGAAGAGATTAAGAAAACATTTGATCTTAATAAGATAGAAATACCCTTCCCCCAACGAAGTATTCATATAAATAAATGATAATGATGGAGAAGGAAAGCATCAATCTTTATAAAACTTTTGAGATATTATCGGATGATAGCTTAAAAATCAATATTTTAGATTATGAAATAAATCTATTAAATAATAAAAATATAGTATATCAAAGAAAGAACAACAATGAAGTAACTAAAACGATCATTTTAGCCAAAGATAAAGACAAAATAGGATTGATGATATATCCAATTACAAGTATAGAAAATAATAAATTCAACATAGATGGATTTTATCTAAAATTTAAAGACGAGATACTTTTAGATAGCAAACAGAATTCTGAATTCACAATAGGAATTCCAATTCAAATAGGAGTGTTTAAAATAAAAAAAGATTACAAAAAAATGGATAAATTAATCGATTCATTTTCTATTGATAAAATCAGTTATGGATTATATGGTGAACCTCAAAAAGGATTTATTTGCATATATAAAGAAGTAGAAATTAATAAAAATAAATATGATATTTATAAAGAAGCTGAAATAAAAATAAAAATAAAGAATAATTTAAAAAAACCAGTAAAAATAAATAAAATTATCATTCCTATGAATGAATATGTAGTAGAATATGATGAAAAAAATAAATATAACGTAATAAATGGGACCATAAAAATTGAAGTGGATTCACGATATGATTTACAACAAATAATAAAAATTGATGAAATGTCTGAATCTATTGAATTAGTTATTGTTAAGTTTACAAATATAAAATTAATACGAAATGGAACTATATCACATAACCAGACTTTACCAGATTTTATTATGGAACATGGATATTGAAAGTGAGTTGATTTATTATGATAAATTTAATTCAGGAAAAAATTTAACAGTAAAAATAGAATTTAATAAGGAAAAAAGATATGGAAATTTCTTTTCATTAATAAAATGAAAAAAAATATTGTATTTCTGCTTTGGAAATACTATTTCAACAAATGATAAATATTATTAAAATTAAATATTATTTTCGTTATCGAATTTATTTGGATTAAAATCTCTATAAATTGTTTCATCCAATTCGGTTTTCCGTTTTAAATACTGTTTGTACTTTTTATTCCAGATACTTAATGAAAAATAATGTTTAATTCCTATAAACATCCAAATAATAGAAATAATAATTACAGATATCAAAAATAAGATTAAAAAACTTCCAAAATCATTATTATTTTCAAGGACTTTAAAGAACGATTGATGAGTTATCAAATATACGGATAATCCAATTGACAATGGAGCCAGGAATAAAACAGAAATAGAAACAACTAAGAGAAATTTTCTTACGTGTTGTATATGCTCTATAAAATTATCTAGAATATCTAGAATATTTTCACGCGATGTTCTTGCAATATTTTCTTTTGAACCCATTTATTTTTCACTTGTAATTTTTACATTCAACCAGATTGTTTCATAATCATGATTTTATGCATATTTAGGTAATCATTGGATAATTTTAAATCTTTGCTTAACAAAGTTACTTGTAAGAATATACTAAAAATTTTTTGAATATTCTAAGAAAAAAAGAATGTGAAAAATATTAGTCAATAATAGACTTAATGGAATTAAAAAAATAGAATAATTTTATATGAAAAAAACCTATTGATTTGTTAGAAAAAATTTGTATAGTTCTATGATTAAATTTTTTTAAACCCGATTATAATTGTCAGAATCAAAGTCAAAAAGATATAGAGATAGAATTTACATTATTAAAGACATTATTATTAAATTAATGGAACGTGGACAATTAAATCAAACTGAACTGATCACCTTCTGTGGTTTAAATCTTAAAAAACATAAATACATATTAGATGAATTAGAATTCAACAAGTTAATTGAAAAAAACGAAGTCAGCGTAGGTAAAAAAACTATTATTTTATATAAATCAACTCCCAAAGGATTAGAATTTTGTAAAAAGATTTTAGAACCTTATGAGGAATTTTTTCCACGTAAACAGTAATTTGATTTCTAGGAATTGCTATAATAATGATATTAAAGAGTTTAAATATTAATTTGGTTTAGATTAATTATAATAATCTGTATTCAATTTCTAGAAATTTATATACGTTTAAACTCATTAATTAGATTAGGATAAAATAAAAAAATTATTTATTATTCATCTTCATCATCTTCATCATCTTCATCATCTTCATCATCTTCATCATCTTCATCATCTTCATCATCTTCATCATCTTCATCATCTTCACCTTCATCATTTAAACCAATTTCAGATAATTCGGTTTTTGCCAAGTTTAAATGATTAATTGCAGTAGTTAAATCGTTATTTTCTATTGCTATAGTTGTTTCTTCTAGATGATTCAATATTGAATTAATTTCGTCTGACGTTACTGCTTTTGTCTCTTGTGCAAATGCTAATGTTGCATCTTGTCCTATTGTAGAATTATCTTCCATATCTTGTGCAAATGCTAATGTTGCATCTTGTCCTATTGTAGAATTATCTTCCATATCTTGTGCAA
>JBNAIF010000149.1:0-2842 GCA_050043595.1 Nitrososphaeraceae archaeon
CTCTAGTTTAAAATGTTCCTTTGTTACCTTTTGGAGTGTAAATTTTTGATTTGATTGATTATCTATTTTCGATTCCACCAATGTTGCATATGCCATTCTATCTTGAAAATTCATACCTGAAATCCCATTCAAAGAATATCCCACAAGTAAGACTAGAGTAAGGATACACATTGAAGTTATCTTGTTAGAGTGTCTCATTAGTGATATATGGCAACATGAATCTTTTTGAACTTTTCTAAATCAACAGAAAAATTGTATAATTTAAGAATATTTGTCGATTTGAAACGTCGAAAAACTTAAAATAATCTTATTTCAAAACATTGCCAAGTAGTCATGAATGAAAATCTAACAATTGAAAATCCATCTGAAGATTTTATTTTGATATGTGGTTTAAGAAAAAATTCGTATGATGAATCATTAGTAGTAGTAGTTACCAATAATTAAAAATTAGGATATGATATTAGGTGAACTAATCCATTTTATTTTTTAGATATCTAAAAAATATCACTATCTTAATATAATTGCAAATGTTTTATCAATGTCTACGATCATGTTTATTATTGTAATTATGACAGCCTTAGGAATTTTTAGTATGTCTACGAACATAGTCAATGCAGAAGAGATCATATTAAAAGCAACAGGAATACCTAACGACTCTTTATCATCTGAAGATAAAAAATATTTCTATCTTACAAAGATAGATTTAGAATTTTCTAGTTCTTCTAACAAGATTTGCAAATCAGATTCATGCATTGTAGAAATTCCAAGTCCTAATAGTGTATGGTTTTTGGTAGATAATGGAACTAAAAATCAAGTTACACTTTATGGAGATTTTTTCATTAGAGATGGAGTAAATAATGATTTAACTCAGAAGAAAAGATATCTTGTTGAAACTTGGAACATATATGATCAAAATTGCATAACAGATATTGTTGAAAACTCGGACAAAAATGGAACTACATATATTTTTAATGGTAAATTTTCATTTAAGAATAAGTATAAAAATTCAGAAGTAGATTATGAAATAGAAGGATTTTATATATTACCTGATCGGATTCTTCAGATTTATGGAACTCGTTAATAAATTACATCATTCTAGCAAAATTTGCACCTGCTACTTATTTTTCTTTCAATTTTAACCTCATCTATTATTTCATTTCCTGATATATGCACATTGATGATGACAGGGGATGGGAATATTTCCACTCATTCCACTTGGATTAATTTGACCAGATTCAATTTTTTTTGACATACATTTTTCCTATTATTCTATCTACTAAAATAGTACTATCAATGTACACCATCTACAAATATAGATCTTAAAACTAGAGACATATATCACATTGACGTATTTTTTCTTCTAGCAATTTGTTGCAAAACCGTTAAAAAACAGTAGAACATTGGTCTAGTTGTGAAATCTCTATTTGTGATAAGTACATTTGCTTTAAGTTTATTTTTTGTTGCTTCGTCTTCTTTTGTTGGGTTGGGATATGGACAAGAAGAAAATAAAACTGAATGGTTATCGTATATTGATCCAGAAGGTAAATTTAGTTTAGAATATCCTGCTGATTGGACCATAAAAGAAAGAGAAAATAGGCTTGATGCTTATAATCTCATATTATTTAATCCATTTTTTCCAAAAGACAGATCAATAATCAATGTTAATCTAGAAAAATATTCTGTTTCAAATCCTAATGCAGAAAAAAATTTAACTGGTTTGATGAAGACATATCAGAGTCAAGATACTCTTACGTCAGATTTTGAGATAATAGACGACAACTTAGGAAAATATAATGTAGATGGAAATCAAACAATAAACTATATTGCCAGTTTTACAAAAAATGGTCACGACATAGAAGCATTTAGAGTGTTAGCATACACGGATAATGGAATATTTGATATCATATATTTTACAACACCCAAGAATTTTGACAAATATTTCCCTATTGTTGAGAGATTAATAAAATCAGTAAAGATATCAGATCAAGTCTGAACGTTAAACCTATCTGGTATATATCTTACTTTGTTTCTTGCTACTTCTCGACCATCTCGATTAGTTATATTGTTTATTATTATTGGTTGATTAGACCCGCGATTACCTAAATCTATTGGACTGCTTAATCTTCCGCCTTTGTCTAGTGGAACTCTAATATGGGCTTCGAGTTATGCTTCTCCAAAAATAGCATTATCTACTTTTGTAACTCTGTTTTCATATTATTATGTAAAAAGTATTATGAAATCGCCATTTTTGCGATCTAGTGTTAATATATTATGATTGTAGTATGATAATATCTAAATATTTATGTAAAAGATATGTGTATATGTGATATCGCTGGAATAAGTTCAGTATAGGAGTATCTTCTACCTCTAAAGGTATTTTGTTTGTCTCTACAAAATACTGCTGCTATTTCTATGAAATACTCCAGTTTCCAATATACTGAATTTTTGTACATAGTATTATATCTATTCCAGCGAGTTTGGGGAAAACAGGCATACATTAACGAGTTCAATCATTATTGTTGTTATAGCATCATTAACCGAACTCGTTAATCCACAAATTTCATATTATTATAATTACCTTTTTTGTTGTTATATGTTTATATTATTATATTAGTATCAAAATTTACTAATAATTTCTAAATAAATTTTATCGGGAATTCTTATTAAATTTTGAAAATATAGTTTGAATATGAATTTGTAACTTCAATTGTACATAATAATTACTTATTGTCTTTGACAATACTAGTTCTTTTTTCTGTACAATTATCTTTTCTAATGATTCCTCAATATGTAGGAGGACAAGAAGAAGCAAAAAAATTATTTGATAATTATATTACTTTTG
>JBNAIF010000150.1:0-9134 GCA_050043595.1 Nitrososphaeraceae archaeon
GTAGAATTATCTTCCATATCTTGTGCAAATGCTAATGTTGCATCTTGTCCTATTGTAGAATTATCTTCCATATCTTGTGCAAATGCTAATGTTGTGTTAACATATGCAAAAGAAGATAAAATAATCAAAGATAGACCAAGAGGATATAATAAACCAAGTTTATCTTTTGATAACTTCTGCATGAGATTAAAAATTAAAGTATTAATTTAAGGGTTCCTTAACATTGTTAATTGATTTATAATAATCAAATCAAATAGGATGAAGGAAAAAAATAAGTATTAATCAAAAACTATTATTCCTAATGCTATAGAATCTGAAAGTAAGTCATAATGCCTACTTGATACAATATAGCCATTTTTTATTTCATTTTTGGATATCCACCTATTACCCGACGAATATAATCTTTCTTTGCGAATACGGTTTTCTATATCCGCTACATCTAGTTCAATTTCTTCTATTTCGTCATTATCCATATGTCGTGACATCAATAAAATTTTTTTTGCTAAAACTCTATATCCAAAACGATGAGAATGATCTCTTGCATTTTCATCTATTTCTAGTAATTTAATTTTCATTTGAAATTTATTTAATGCATCTCTACTTGTAAGAAGTCTATCGTCAACAAAACGATCATAACTCATTAAAATATATTTGATCAAAGTCATATATTAATAATACTTAAAGATATTGTGTTAAAATTCTATAAAATAATGTTATCGAATATTAACAGGTGATATACTCCAGATTAGGTTAAAACGGAAAAATTATAAAAAATTTTATGATTAGAGTCAATCCCACATTTATTAATTTGGATATAAGAAATCTTAGAAATATTATCTGAATTTTCCTTGAAATTTATAATTTTACCGAGCAATAGAACACCATTAAAATCAACTAATCCTACTACAGTATTTTTAGATTCAAGAGAATTGTTATAATCAATGTTAGTTTTAGATTTTTTGTTTTTATTTATAATATTATGTTTTATTCGATTATCAATATATGATTCAAAAGTCTCGATTAGTATTCCTTTTTTATGTGTATAATTTTTTAGAATTATTTTATTTAAACAATTATAACAATGATCAGTAGGTGGCCATATATTTTTTTTACAATGATTACAATAAGGAATGACAAAAATATCTTTTTTAATTTTATCAAGAAATAGTTCGTAGATTGATTTGTTAGGTATTTTCTTTATCAATTTTAAATAATCAAATTTCAGATATTTTTTAAAATAATACAACTCGCAGAGGTTCCAGCTGCTGCAAGATTATGAATTAAACCTATATTACATTTTTCTTTTATCTGTCGTTTTCCATTAGTACCAGTTAATTGCTTAAAAATTTCAACAGTTTGATCTATCCCAGTTGCACCTAGTGGATGTCCACATCCTAAAATTCCACCCCTAACATTTGTATGTATATTATTATTGGTAACATATTTATAACCTTCGCCTTTTTTGACTAAGTTAAGATCTTCATAAGCCATAATCTCTAATATGGAAAACGCGTCATGTACTTCAATGACATCCAAATCTTTTGGATTAACTTTTGCCATATTAAATGCTTGACGCGCAGCTAATTTTGCAGGTCCAGACTCAAAAATTTCAGAAACTATATTGCCAAAACTTGCAGCATTTGTTTGTTGGCCTATTCCAATAATTTCTACTTTATTATGAGGATTAACATCTTTTAGATAATCTGATTTTGTTAGTAATATAGCTGATGCGCCATCGCATAATAATGAACATTCTAATAATCTAAGTGTACCAACTAATAATCTTGAATTTAAGACATCTTCAATATCAATTTTTTTATATCCATAAAAAATAGAATTTATGTTTTTCCTGCCATTATTATAATTTTTTACTGATACTTTTGCAATTTGCTCATCTTTAACATTATATTTTTTTTGATAAAACTTTTTAAAAATAGATCCCCAATATAAAGGAGAAACAAATTCGCCTCTTGAAAGATCGTGTTTGTGAACTTTTCCTGATGTATCAGATTTTTCAACTCCTATAACTAATACACTGTTACATAATCCAGAAGCAATGTAAGAATATGCAGTAGAAATTGCATTAGTTCCAGAGTTACAAAGATTATCCAATCTATTAGATATCTTTGGTTTCAAACCTAACAATTCAGAAACTATACTAGAAAGATATTGTTCTTCAGAGCATGAAGAAAGTATTACAGCATCTATTGTAATATCTTTAAGATGAGGATTGTTTTTAAATAACTTTATTACAGGTTCCACCGCAAGTTGATGAATAGATAAGTTGGATTTCCTTTTAAAGTTAGATGTTTCGCCAGCGACTATAGAAACGGGTGTTACCAATTTAGAATGTTAATAGCAGATCCTTTATTGAACTTTCTGGATTGTTTACGTCTGCCGGATTGATCTGAATTATAGGTAAAGAGATCCCACTCTTCATAAAGTCATTCAATGATTTAATACAATCTTCACGTGTTCCATAGATTGTCAGAGCGTCTAGCATTTTATCAGAAACAAAATTTTCTAAATTATGTAAACCATTTTTTGAATACTCATCATAAATAAGAGCAACATCTTCTCGAAATCCACTATTCTCTAAGAACCTACGATAATATTTACCTACAGCAACATAAAATGCTAGAGTTTTTGCCACTCTCTGTCTAGCTTTTTCTGGAAATTCGTTAGATACAGATGTTATAAAGGAAGATGCAATTTCGAAATTTTGTTTATTATTGTCTTTTAACTTAGATTGTATGTAAGAAACAGTATTAGGTAGTTCATGTTTTGGTCTTAAATATAGTAAAACACCATCAGAAATATTACAAGAAAGATCTATCATTTTTTTATTTACGGCGGCTGTAAAAATAGGTATATTAACTCGCGGTGGTTTAAATAAGATTTTAAAATTATTTATTTTATAATACTTTCCATTATAAGTTATATTATTTCCAGTCATTATTTGACGAATACATTCTACATATTCGGTCATTTTTTCAAAAGGATTATCAAATTTAATTCCATGCCAATTTTCAACTAAAGCAGGAGTACTAACGCCTAAACCAAGTATTGATCGGTTATTTGATAGAATATCAAGAGTAGTTATTGCCATAGCGGAAGTTGCAGGAGTTCTAGAATGGATACTAATAATAGCACTACCTAATTTAGTTTTTTTTGTTACCTGCGAAATAGCACCTAAAGAACAGAATGCTTCTCTACCCCATGATTCTGGAATCCAAAACGAATCCAATAAAAAATTTTCATCAGATGAATTATTATGTTTTTTCTGTTCTATATTTTTACAAAACTTTAAAACTTCATTTATTGGTAATAAAGTACCAACATTAAAACCTATTCTTTTTTTCAAAATAATCTAAAATATAAAAAAAACATAAAAATAAAATCGTTAAATCATATTTGCAGTTTTTAGTTCTTTAGAAGCTTCATCAATATCTTTATGCGAATCAATTGAACGCCAAAAATTGTTAGTAAATTTTACCCCTTTTAGTTTATGATCATGAGCCATTGCAGGTAACGCCGTAACTTCAATATTACCATTATCTGGTAAATAATTAAAAACTTCTTTGTTAAAATAATAAACACCTGCATTTATCCATTTATCAGGAATTTGTGGTTTTTCATCAAAACCAATGACATTTGATTGATCGTTAATATTTACAACACCATAAGGACTTCGAAGAGGAACTAAAGCTATGCCTGATGTTTTTACATCGTGTAATATATGTGGATTTAAATCAGTCAAGATATCACCGTTTGTCATGTAAAAACCATCATTACTAGAGGCGAGCATAGATTCCGAATTTTTTAATGCGCCTCCAGTTCCAAGAGGGGTATCTTCTACAACGTAACCAATATTCACACCAAATTTATTCCCACTTCCCAAATAGTCAATAATGGTTTCTTTTAGATAGCCTACACAAATGATGATTTCAGTTATATCATGTTTTTTGAACCATTTTATTTGCCATTCAAGTATTGGAACATCTAGTACTTCTATCATAGGTTTGGGTTTGTCATTTGTTAAAGGTTTTAGTCTTTTACCTAAACCTCCTGCAAGTATAACTGCCTTCATAGTTCTAAAGATATACCTTAATTATAAAAGAATATCTGAAAAATTATTATAACTTTTTTTTTTAATATCGAAAAAAAATTATATAAATAAAAAAAACGTATATTTATTTAATAAAAAAAGAATTAATTCTGAAGATAAAAATAATAGAATCATATTTTACATCATATTGAAATTATAAATATAAATACTATTTTAAAAAAAATTGAAATCTAGTACATAAAATAAAATACTTATAAATTTACCAAACAACAGAACATATAACGTGCATCAATCGTACATTATAAAAAACGCCGCTGATCAGACTCGAACTGATGACCTACTGGTTAACAGCCAGTTGAGCTTTAAAGTGTTGTTCACTTTAAATTTGCTCTACCAAGCTGAGCTACAGCGGCGCTATTTAGTTTTTTTTATCAAATTAAATAAAAATGTTTTTTTTTCTACAAAATTCGTATACTTTATGCAACATTGTGATATCTCATTCTAATCCTTCTTGTTTAGAAAATAAATATACACCGTCAAGAAACACTCTTTGATCTTTATTTCTAATTTTTGTTGATTTCTCTATGTTTGAAGCAGTTTGAGAGACATATTCAAGACTTGGTCCACTCACTATTACATCTTCTCCGTTTACTTTTACCTTAGTCGTAGATCCAATAATTTGGGACACTCTAGGGGAACGTTCCCCAAAATAATTTTCAACAAAAACTTTATCACCTTTAACCTTTACTGAAATAGGAAAGTGTGAAAAAATAATTTTCAATTTATAAGTGAAGCCTTTTTCAGAACCTTTTATCATGCTTGAGATTATACTTTTTACGGTATTTATCATAGCAAGATCTTTTCTTCTTTTTCCTGGCGGTTTTATCGTTATTTTATTTTTCTCTAGTAAAATTTCTGTAGGTATTTTTGTAAAATCTTTTTTTACAATACCAGTTTTTCCTTCTACAATTAATAGATTATCGTCCTTTTTTACTTTAATTGATTCTGGAATTACAATTTCACCGAATTCAATGCTATCAGTATTATTATTTCTCGTTGTTTCTTCTAATTTAGAACTATCAGTAGACATATCCTACTAAAACTCCTCCTAGTCCTTGATTTTGGGCATCATGATGAGACATTATACCATTACTCGTAGAAACTATTAAAATACCTAAATTATATGCTGGTAAAAATTGTCTTTCCCAATCAAGATACTGATCTTTTTTTACGCTATATCGTGGAGTTATTATACCACATTTATTGATCTTTGCAAGTAATTGAATTCTAAATTTACCAGATCTATTGTCATCAATTTGTTCAAATTCTCCTATGTATCTATACTTTTGCATTACTCGCAATATTTCACTAGCAAATTTTGATGTAGGGACTATAAGACATTCTTTTTTTCTGCGAGATTCATTGTTATAAAGAGTTGTAAACAAATTTGAAATAACATTAAGTGCAGGCATTAAAATGAGAAACCTCCAATACATATCAATTCCATATTTCTAATAATCGTGCATTTATATACAGTATTTATCATTTTCTTTTTATTTCTCCAATAATTAAATCAATCATATTTAGCAAACCCTAGTCCAGATGCAATATCTCTAAAACATTGTCTACATAACAATATATCATATTTTTGTATTAAACCATCAAAAGCACCACATCTTTTACACCATCGTGTGCCTTTGCCATGTGGAACTTCCTTTCGTCCAGTTATAGCATAATCTCTTGGTTTAGGCATTTTTTATGTAACCTCCACATTAAATTGTTCACGGAAAAATTTAATTGAATCATCAATTTGAATTTGATGTTCCTTGCCAATTTTGTGAGGATGTCTTTTTCGTGAAATCCTATAACCTGGTCTTTTTAATGAGATACAAACATCCATTCCATATATGCCAATATCAGGATTATATTTTATACCAGGTATATCAATATGCTCTTTAATACCAATTGAAATATTACCTTGTTTATCAAATGATCTTTTAGATAGTGTATTTGATTTGGATGTAAAAATTCGTTTTATAAATTCAACGGCGTCATTTTTTCTGAGTGTGACCATAGTACCTATTGGTTCTCCTTTGTGGATGCCAAAATCCCTTACTGATTTCTTAGATCCTCTTACGCTAGGTTTATGACTAGTAAGTTCTTCTAAAGCCATTTTAGCTCTTTCCAAAGGATCTCCGGATTTTCCAACACCGATATTAACAACAACTTTATCAATTGAAATTTTTTTCATGGCATTTTCACTTGAATTGTTAGATGATTTATATGCAGTATTGCTATCTTCTGTTTTAAGATTATTTGAATCAGTCGTCATTTTCGTTATGTCACCTTTAGTCGAGGTTCATTATTTCCAATAACCATTACCATATCAATTGGAATTTCTAGTGTTCTATTTTCTATAGATATTGAGATTCTTTTAGGAAGAGAAAATGTACCTTCTTTAATACTCTCGATTTTTCCAACTTTACCTGAATTTTCACCTCTAATTATTATAATCATAGAATCAACAGATAATGGAAAGTGTTCAATAATTTTTAACTCGGGTAATGAAAGCAGACATGTATCTCCTACTTTCAGTTGTTGTTCAGAAATGATCGTTTTACCATCATGAAATGTATATTGAATCTTGTTTCCCCGTACAATAGATTTCCTTTTGATCTTCGATAATTTTAGAGATTTCTCGTCTTCATTAATCAGAATTGTGGACAATAATTTTGATTGATAAGGAACTAATCTATATGTTTGTTTTGCGGGAATTAGTTCTATTGTATCCATTAAACCCACAGCAAAATTAGTATCATATCTTAAAACACCATCAACTTTGATCCCTTTGTTATTCAAGATATTTTTAACTTCCCTAACAGAAGTAGCTATTTTTAAAACATCACGTAATAGAACACTTAAAGCATAAGAAGTATCTTTAGAATGCGTACTAGGGCTTGTTTTAGGAATAAATCGCCCTTCCTTTCTCTTTATATTCCAAAATACAGGAGATAATTGTCTTTTAATTGTAGTCTGTCCACCTTTATTTCCCATTTACTCTAATCACTTCCTTTAGATTCTTCTTTATCATTACTGTTATTAACCTTTCTTGCATTCTTATTTGCATTTTTGGATTCATCATTATTTGTCCTTTTTGATATTACTTTTTTAACATTAAGTTTTAGCTTTGTCTTGGTATCGTTTGTAGATTCTATGTTTTCCTCAGAGGTAGTACTTGATTGATTTTTGTTACTAGATCTAGTAGTAATTCTACTTCTATTTTTTTGAATCACAGATGTGCGTATTTTATCTTCAAGATTAAGAGATGTAATGACAACATTAGATGAATGAATAGGTATCTTCACCTTCCCTCCTTTTGGTAAATCTTTTTGAATTCCTTCAATTATTAATGTACTTTTTTTAGTGTTTATTTTTTCGATTTTTCCTTCTACACTATTATATTCACCTCTTACCACTTTTACTGTATCTCCTTTAATTACTCGAACGTTTCTTCTACTGTATTGTTGTCTCAAATTATCATTTAGTTTTGAACGAATAGAAGAATCTCTTTTATTTTTTTTAAGCGACATATTAAAATTTCTTATTCTCATATTTTTTTATTACCTCTATTTTTTCTTTTTATCATACATTACACCTTAAATTATATTATAACGGGAGCAAGATTAGCTATTCTCGGCCATTTTTCTGCGGCTTCTGCAGCTACTGGTCCTTTAATATCAGTTCCTTTTATTTCGCCCTCAGGTGTTACTAGCACAGCAGCATTATCTTCAAACGCAACTCTACTTCCATCAAGTCTCCGAATTGGATATTTTTGACGAATAATTACAGCTCCAAATATTTGTTTTCTAAGTTGTGCAGGACCTTTTTTCACAGTAACTGTAACAAGATCACCAACAGCACAAGAAGGTAATCTGGACAATCTTCCTTTATATTTGGAAACCATTGCAATTTTCAATATTTTTGCGCCAGTATTATCAGCACATGTAATTTGAGAACTAACTGGCAGTGCTCGTGTGACATAAGGTCTGAATTCTTGAGCTCCTTTAGCAGAAACTGCTCTTGATTTAGATGCCATTTGAATCCTCCGTTTCAACTACGACAAATGAAACAGTCTTTGATAATGGCCTACACTCTGCTATTCTTACTTTTTGACCTTCATTAACCTCAATGCATTTTGGAAGAAAAGCATGAACCTTAGAACTATTTCTTTCATAGCGTTTGTATTTTTTGACTTTACGGTTATATTCACGTGAAACTACTATCATTTTATTAGCATTGTTTCGTTCTACTATTCCAGTATACATTCTTCCTCTTATAGAAAGAGACCCGTGAAAAGGACACAAACTGTCTTCGCAAGATCTTCTTGGAAGCGTAACTGAAATACCTATATTATTAACCATTTATCATAATCTCCCTTTTATTTTTAAAATTCTATCCTCTGGTCTACCTATCAATGATTTACCATTTATAAAGCAAACTCCTAATGGGATAAATAAAATACTTTTATTTATTAATGTTTTCGGAATTAATTTTAGATTATTATTTATTCGAATGTGCAACATATTTTTAGTTTCGAAAATAATTTCACCAAATAAATTAATTAAATTATTCTGTGAACTTTCCAAAATTTTTATTTTGGTTCCTACTAATTCATGATATAAAATATTTTTTGAAGATATCATTTTTTATTAATATTTCCTTTTCTTTCGTTAATAATCGTAAAAACTCGTGCTATGTCCCTGCGTAACCAACGAATACTAGCTGTTTCTTTTTTTAGTGTTCCTTTGGCTCCTTCTGATCTTAATTTAGCTAAATCAGCTTGAAGTTCTAATAATTTTTCGTATAAATCAGTATTACTTAATTCTCTTAAAGTATGTAATTTTATCCTAGTCAATTATTTTTCACCCCATTATTTGGATCATCAGAATTATTTACTATATTGTTACTACGGTTTTCTGCGGGATTTGCAGAAGAACTGATACGTTCATCATTATTTAATTTTTCAGAAGATTCTGCAGGTGGTGTGGGTTTTTCAGAAGATTCT
>JBNAIF010000151.1:0-8619 GCA_050043595.1 Nitrososphaeraceae archaeon
GTTACTATTGATGACTTTGAAACAAAATTAGTAGAAGATATATCTTGAGAGATCTTAAGATTAGATCTCCATATGTTTCTGGGACTTTTTATCCTAATGAAAAATCAAGATTAGAAGGAAATATCAAACATTTATTATCCAGAAATAAAACTATAAAAAAAAAGAATCAACGAATAGTATTAGTTGTGTGATTGTACCGCATGCATCATATTTTTTTTCAGGAGCAATAGCATCTAGTGTTTATTCTGAAATCGCTAGTAGAAATGTGAAAACAATGGTATTATTGGGTCCTAACCACAATGGTATTGGACAAGATGTTGCAATAAGTGACCATGATGTTTGGAAATCACCTTTAGGAACAATAAATGTGGATAAGACAATTGTAAAAAAAATTATCAATCAATCAAACGAAATAAAAATAGACAATTTAGCACACGAATATGAACATAGTTTAGAAGTTCAGATACCATTTATACAGTACATTTATGACAATGCAGTATCAATTGTTCCTATTTTAATGAAAAAACAGGATAAAACTACTGCTAAAACTGTTGGAAAAATATTATTTGATGTTTTGAAAAAAAACAAAGATATATTATTTTTAGCATCATCAGATTTTTCACATTACGAGAAGATAGAAGATGTTCATAGAAAAGATATTGCACTAATACAATCTATTAAAAAATTAGATATTGATGAATTTTATGAAAAAATACAGAAATTAAAAATATCGTTGTGTGGTTATGGATGCATAGGAGCAATAATGGTCATAGCAAAGTGCATAGGGGCCAATAATGTGGATCTACTAAGATATGGTACTAGTGGAGATTTAGAACAATCTGATAAAATGTCGGTAGTTGGATATTCAACGATTATATTTACATTATAAAAATAATTAATAATTGAAAGTTTCTGCTCCAGCTAAAATAATTTTATTTGGAGAACATTTCGTAGTTTATGAAAATCCAGCAATATTAGCTGCGATAAATCGTAGAATAAACATAGATATAAAAATTAATAAAAAAGTTAAGAAAATAGACATAAATTCTAATTTAATAAACAAATCAAAAAGTAGTTTTAATTTAACAGGTAATTCAACCTACGAAAAAAACGAAAATTTTGACCCAGTCATTAATATCTTAAGGGTGTTTCTTGATAAAAATCCAAGATTAGATTTTGGATTAAAAATTAATATAGATTCTCAAATACCGGTTGGAATTGGGTTAGGTTCGTCGGCAGCTTTATGCGTAGCCTTAAGTGGTGCAATTAATAGTTTATTTGATAATTACAATATTGAACTCATTTTAGATCAGTCTATAAAAGCTGAAAGATTTATTCATTTGAATTCATCTGGAGCCGATTGTGTAGTTTCTGCAAACGGAGGATTAATACTATATCAAAAGAATAAAGGATATCAAGAAATCAAAATAAAAGAACCTTTATGTTTCGTAATAATAAACAGCAGAATAAAACATTCTACTTGGGATATGGTGCAAAAAGTAAAAGAATTCAGATCATCTAATATTTCAGAATTTAATAAAATAATAAATGAAGCAAGAGAAATTTGTGAAAATGGCGTAATCGCATTGAGAAAAGGAAATTACGAGAAAATAGGTCATTTAATGGAAAGAAATCAAATATTGTTAGAAAAAATAGGGGTTTCTAATAACATATTAAATAAAATCATAAGAAATTGTAGAAAGGAAGGTACCTTAGGTACTAAATTGACCGGTGCAGGAGGAGGTGGAAGTATAATTAATTTAATTAAAAAAGAAGATAGAAATAAATTCGTTCGAAAAATGAGAGAATATAGCTATGAAATTGTACCAGTTGAAATTGATACGGAAGGAATGAAGTATATTAAAACTTAAATGAAATGTAAATATTACTATGAAAATTGACAGATGATATTATCTTAATAAAATTAGGAGGCTCTGTAGTAACTTTCAAAAATAAACCGTTATCATCTAATGAAGATGCAATTAAAAAAATCGCTAAAAAATTATCAAAATTAGATAAAAAATTTATCATAATTCATGGCGGAGGATCATTTGGTCATTTTTGGTCAACAAAATTTGATATGCATACAAAGCCAGATAATTATAATGTTAATGGTATATCAGTAGTACATTCATCCATGCTACATTTGAATAAAGTAATAATAGATATTCTACATAAATTCAATTTGAATCCATACGGTATATCACCTAGTGTACTTCTAAGCAACAATAAACCTATTTCTAAAAAGATAAATGAATTAATAAATATGGCAATATACGGTTTGACGCCTGTAACTTATGGAGATATTGTTTACGTTAATAATAATAAATATTCAATAATGTCTGGTGACGTATTAATGTCTATATTATGTAAAGAAATTAATCCATTAAAGGTAATTTTTGCAGTAAATGTGGATGGAATATATGAATCATTAGAAAATAGACAAATCATTAAGGAAATTTTGGTTAACAAAATTAATCAAAAGATGAATTTAAATCTTAAAATACCATACGATGTCACTGGCGGAATAAAAAGAAAAGTTGTTGAAGCTACAAATATTGCAAGAAATGGAAAGAATGTGTATATTGTAAATGGTTTTAAACCAGAAGAAATTGAAAATATCATAAATGAAAAAGAATTCATCGGTACGATTTTTAAGGGAATTAAATAAATCTAATTTTAGATGTACAACGCATCTAATTCAGATATTAAAATAATTAGTGAAAGAAAAAAAGACGGAATCCATATTCCTTTGACAAAAAATGTTCAAGCCAGATATGGAGCAAATTATTTAGATTATGTGAAATTGATTCATAATGCTTTACCTGAAATTGATTATGACGATATTAATTTATCAATAAAATTTCTAAAACATAATTTTGATGCACCTTTAATAATAGATTCAATGACTGGAGGAACTCTCGAAGCAGAAAAAATAAATTCAAAATTGGGTAAATTAGCAGAAAAGTACGGATTCGCTATGGGCTTGGGAAGCCAAAGAGCAGGTTTGAAAACCAAATCATTAGCTAAAACTTACAATATAGCAAGAAAAAGTGCGCCATCAGCTTTTCTTATCGCAAACATAGGAGGTGCTCAGTTGTCAGAAGGTCTAGAAGAAAGTCAGATTGAAAAAATTTTAGATATGATAAATGCTAATGCATTGGTAATTCATTTAAATCCATTACAAGAATTGATACAGCCAGAAGGAGAACCAAGATATAGAGGTGTTTTAGATAAGATAAAAAACATATCAAAAACTTTCAAAATTCCGATAATTGTTAAAGAAGTGGGATCAGGTATTTCAAAAGAAGTAGCAATAAAGCTTGAAAAGGCAGGAATAGATGCGATTAATATAGCAGGATCTGGTGGCACTAGTTGGGCCGGAATAGAAAAAATAAGAGCAGAGCAAGTAAATAATAATTTGAAAACACATCTTGGAGAATTATTTTGGGATTGGGGAATTCCAACAGCAGTTAGCTTAATAGAAGTTAAGAGATCTGTAAAAATTCCTATTATTGCATCAGGTGGGATTAGAAATGGATTAGAGATAGCAAAATGCTTAGTTTTAGGAGCTGAAATGTGTGCAATGGCATATCCATTTTTGAAAGCAGCTTCACAATCAACAGAGAATCTATTCGAATTTGCAGACAGAACCTTGAGTGAACTAAAGAGTACAATGTTCTTAACTGGAACCATGAGAATTCCAGAACTCTCAAAATTAAGATACATATTGACAGATGAATTAGCAGAGAGGGTTAGAAAATAATGCAGAAAGATGTAAGATACAAGATTGAAGAATATGCTAAGCATGTAAATGAATATTTAGTAAGATCATTAGAAGGAAGACCTAGTGAATTGTATAATGCATCATCATATTATATCCGTACAGGAGGAAAACGGCTTAGACCAATCATGACTATTACATCTTGTCAAATGTTTGGCGGGATTGAAAATGATGCAATGCCTGCTGCTGCATCTGTGGAATTGATTCATAATTTTTCATTGGTACATGATGATATTATGGATAATGATGATCTACGGCACAGTACTCCTACAGTACATACAAAGTTTGGTATTCCTTTGGCGATATTATCTGGAGATATACTTTTTTCAAAAGCATTTCAGATATTGTCTATTAACAATAATAATTCAATTAAAGAAAGCTCTTTGTTAAATATGGTAAGACGATTATCATCTGCTTGTGTAGAAATATGTGAAGGACAATCATTAGATATAGATATGGCAAAAAATAAGAATTTTCCTTCTGAAAAGCAGTATATAAATATGATCTCGAAAAAAACTGCAGCATTATTCGAAGTATCGTGTTCTTTAGGAGCTCTTTCATCTCGGATTGCAACTGAAAATGATGTAAACAACATGGCTATATTTGGAAAAAATGTAGGTATTGCGTTTCAACTTATTGATGATTTGATTGGAATTATAGGAGATCCAAAAAACACTGGTAAAGCAGTAGGTAATGATATTAGAGAAGGTAAAAAAACATATCCTATATTATATGCACTTGAAAATTCAGACAAAAGAGTTAGACAAGATATTATTAAAATATTTGGTAAAAAAGACACAAATAACGAAGATTTAAAAAAAATTGTATACGAAATTTCATCGTTGGAAATTGAAAAAGTTGTAAGAGAAATTGCCTCAAAATATGTAGATGTTGCAGAGGATGCAATTAAAACATATGAAGATACAGATTTCAAAAATCTACTAAAAGAAACTTCATATTTTATTGTAAAAAGGGTTAATTAATTTGGATAAAATCATAGGTCCTGATGAATACAATATCATTAGATCAACAATACTGAAAAATGCAGTAGATTATAACGGTAAAGCAAGACTAGATACGATTATTGCTAGGATTATTGCGAATAGACCAGATCTTAGAAATAATATCAAAGAAATGATACCACACATAAAAGAAATTTTAGATGATATTAATAAATGGGATATAGAGAGACAAAAAAAAGAATTAAAAGATATAGAACCAGATTATGATTCGGAAAAAAAATCAACCAAAAAAGAATATGAACTTCATCCATTAGTAAATGCCATTGAAGGAGGAGTAGTTACAAGATTTCCACCCGAACCGAACGGATATCCACATATTGGACATGCTAAGGCTGCGATAATTGACGAAGAATATGCAAAGATGTATCATGGAAAATTTATACTCAGATTTGATGATACCAACCCATTAAATGAAAAAATAGAATATTATGATGCAATAACTGAAGGCTTAGATTGGTTAAATATAAAACCAAATCTGGTTAAAAATACTTCAGATGATATTGAGACATTACACAGATTAGGTGCTAAATTAGTAGAACATAATTCAGCCTATGTCTGTTTCTGTGACCAAAATACAATCAATCAATCAAGAAAGGAAGGGTTGGAATGCAAATGCAGAACAAATGAGAATAAAATTATAGAAAATAAAGATAAATTTTTTAATGAGGAATATAATCAAAATGAAGCTATTGTCCGATTTAGAGGAGACTTGAATAGTAACAACACTGCAATGAGAGATCCTACGCTTTTCAGGATAATAGAATCAGAACATCCTTTAGTAGGTAATAAAACAACAATATGGCCTACATACGACTTTGCAGCACCAATTGAAGATAGTTTAGACGGTGTAACACATGCATTCAGAACTAAGGAATATGAACTTAGAAATGAATTATACAGAAGAATTCTTGAGCATTTAAAATTAAGAATACCATATGTTATAGAATTTTCTAGACTAGATATTGATGGAATGCCTGTATCTAAGCGCAAGATTAAACCATTAATCGAAAACAGAATTGTAAGAGGATGGGACGATCCTAGATTACCTACATTAAAAGGTTTAGAAAATAGGGGTTTCAAACCAGAAGCAATTAGAAAATTTGTAATTTCATTGGGAATAACTTTATCAGAGACAAAACCATCGATAGAGATATTAGAATCATTTAATAGAAAAATTATCGATAAAAAATGCAAAAGATTATTTTTTATTCAAGATCCTGTGAAAGTTACGATATCTAAATCGAAAAATAAAGAAATAATTGTTAAGAATCATCCATCAGAAGATATCGGAACAAGAAAAATATTTGTAGATAATACTGTATATATTTCTAACAACGATGCCAAAAACATTAAAATTGGATCCGAAATAAGACTAATAGAATTATTTAATATTAAAATAACATCAATAGATGCTAAAAACAAACAAATTGAAGCAGAATATATTAGTGAGGATATCAATCCAAAAGTCTTAAAAGTTCAATGGGTATCAGATAAAGAATTCATAAAATATAAAATAAATAAACCAGGAAAACTTTTCGTAAATGAAAAGTATAATATAGATAGTATGAGAATAGTTAATGGTTATGCAGAATCATATGTGTCTAAATTAGAACCTGGTACTATGGTTCAGTTTGTGAGAGTTGGATTCTGTAAAATATCAAATAACCAAACAGCAACATTTACGCATAAATAGGTGAAAGAATGAAAATCGCAAGAATAAGAGAGAAAAATGATAATGAAACATATGTTTTAGTATCAATAGATCAAGAAAAATTGATAACAAGAAGTGAGATACGACAACAGACTGGAATTCCAATTCCTTATAGTATGAAAGAATTTTTGTTCAATGGATGGATAAATGAAGTATATAAGTATGAAAATAAACTTAGATTTACAAGAGATCTAATAGAAGGAGAATTATTACCACCATTAGCCAACCCAAATAAAATTATTTGTCTTGCTTTTAATTATTATGACCATGCAAAAGATGCAGGATTAACCCCTTCATACGAACCTGTGATTTTCCTTAAACCAAAAACTGCGTTAAATAAACCATATTCGGAGATATTATGTCCTGGAAATGTACAACGATTGGATTATGAAGCTGAGATAGCAGTAATAATAGGAAAAAAATCTAAAAAAATTAAAGAAGAAGAAGTAATGGATTCAATATTTGGATATATGATATTTCACGATGTTTCTGCAAGGGATATTCAATTTCGAGATAAACAATTCACTAGAGGAAAAAGCATAGATACCTTTGCACCTTGTGGTCCATGGATAACAACAAAAGATGAGATAAAAGATCCACAAAATATGAAAATTGTTACCAAAGTAAATGGCGAAATAAGACAAAATTCATCTAGTAGTAAAATGGTTATTCCAATAGTAAAAATAATTTCTAGTTTAAGTCAACTAATAACTATAGAACCAGGAGACATTATATCAACAGGAACACCAGCAGGAGTTGCCATGTCCATGAAACAACCAAAATATCTAAAAGATGGAGATATGGTTGAAATTGGTATAGAAGGTCTAGGTCGAATAAAAAACAGAGTAAAATACATAGAAAAAGTTTCGCTGTAAAAAAAATAAAATTATTTATTGAAAGTATCGTATTTTTCTAATAAAACATTACATCGTAAAAGTTCATTTTCCAGAATTTTTACATATGCTTCATATGATTGTATTAATTTACCACGAACATTAGATAATTGAATAGAAGTATGTAATGCATCTAAACAACTTTCAAATGATCGATCAGATGCAAAACTATCCAACATAGTGTCAAAATTCTTTATTAAATTTTTTTGTTCAGATTTATTTTCTCGAATATTGTTTGCGATATCTTGAATATCCGGTTTTTTATCAAAATTATTTTTTAGATTTTTCCAGTTTATCAATATGTTTATAAAAAAACAAGAAAAGATAAAATTTTCTATCAAAGAATGAATATTTATTATGGAATGAAATAGATTGACTTAATGTTTGAATAAAATTCTTGAACTTTTGAGAAATCTAAATGATTGATTAAAAAGAATCTATAATCATTTGGCAATAGTAGAGAATTTCTTAATTTATTGGAGATTACTTTATAATAACACATATAAGTCAACATGAGAATTATTTCGATATTACAAATGGTTGTTGAAAACAAAGGTATTATATCAAATATACAGATTTTAAAAGAAGATCTAGCAATTTTTAGAATAAAACCAGATAACGATACTATTCCAGATTTTAAAGCAGGACAATTTGTAACTTTATGTACTCATCCAGAAGAAGGCAATGCTATAAGAAGAGCATATTCTATAGCGTCAAATCCGGAACAGAAAAAACATTTCGAACTTTTAATTAGATGGGTTAGAAAACCGTTACCTGGTCGTTTGACTACACATCTATTCAATATGAAAGAAGGAGATGAAATTAGCTGGCTAAAACCAACTGGAGCCTTTACAATAAATGAAACTATGCCTGATGGGTCTCAAGATAATAGGAGATTAGTTTTAATAGGTGGTGGGACTGGACTAGCTCCTTTTATATCCTATTCGCTACACTTAAAGGCAATAAGAAGTAAAAGAGAGATAATTGTTTTACATGGTGCTAGCTATGTAGATGAATTAAGTTATAGAGGTCTTCTTACAGATTTGGAAGAAGAAAGTGTAGATAGTGGCAAAGATAATTGGGATTTTAAATATCGCGCAAGTGTTAGCAGACCACAAGAATCGTTTAATAGATCATGGGGCGGACAAAAGGGTAGAGTAGAATCTTTTCTTAAACCAGAACCAGGAACAGAAAAATCACCATTAGAAA
>JBNAIF010000152.1:0-5970 GCA_050043595.1 Nitrososphaeraceae archaeon
GCAATGCAACATCTATTGAATTACCAATTGAATTCGCACAGGATATACTAAATATAGACACTAGTACTGTTGTATTTGGATCTAGATCTTCTTAATAACACAATTGTCTTAATTTTATTTGGATATGAAATATGTTCATGACATAAAATTATTGTTTTGTACTTTTAATCAAAATTAGAATAAAATATTATATACAAATTTAATAGAATAATATTTTATTAATACTAGTCAAATAATAAAAAATTACAAATACCAAAGGTGGAATACGTCTATATTTTTATTAATATAAATTACATTATATATAATACAACAAACTTCATTAAAGTAATGGCTGTTTTATATCTATGTGCGACATATGATACAGCCATTACTAATTATTCAATTTTATTATCAATTCATTCTACGAATGTTAATAAGCCTAAGATGTCATGCATTAATTATCATATCTTTACTATCAATAATAGTATTTCAGACAGTCATGATGCTGTGTTATAAACATCAAATCCAGAATCAAATCATTTTGTGCATACTGAACCATTTTTCAAAAATTTTGATTTAAATCATTTAAATAATTTATGCCTGAATAGATCAAAATATGAAAATTCATATATTATAATGACATGTGTAAGTAGACATGACAGATAAGGAATTAAAACAAAAAGAAGTAATGTTCAATACACTGATTTATTGGCTAAATGAATATCATTTTGAATTAGGAAAGAAGGAAAAAAATGGTGTAGATAATAAAATTCAATTTAGAGTAAATTGTTCAACACGTGATCCACAAAAATGGCCATTTAATGTAGCATTTGTCAAAGAGTTTAGCCAATCATTTTTTATTAATTCGATGATAGGTCTACAGGAGAAGGATTATCATATTTTCAAAGGAATAGTAAAAAAGGAAAGAATGAAAGTAATTATGGATATTAAAAAACTGGTATATCCTTTTGGTGTAAGTTGTAGTATAGAACTACCTAGAATTTTGTTATATAGAATACTAACAACAGAGAGTGTAAGAAATAATAAACAATATTTTATCGATGAAGTCTATAAAATAGTTCATTGTGTAGAACTTGCTAGTATACGATTTGAAGAATTATTTTATGATATATATCCAGAAGGAAAAAAAATTAATAATGATCTTGGATAACACATATTCTAATTTTCAGATAATAAAACCATATAATAAAGATCTTGTCATTTCTCCATTCAATATCAAATTTCTTTATCATTAGGTCCAAACTGATATTTTTTGTTTAATTAACTAATTCTACTCGTATGTACAGATAATTGGGCAGTTTTAAAAAATTATTTATTATAATTTGTATAATGACCATATGTTTTTCTACAATGTATAAATCTAATTTTTCTAAATATGCTTATTTTTACTAATATAACATAGAAACTTCATTTCGACATTAATGTTTCCCTAAAACCAATTTTTTTAGTTTTGACATTTTACTTCTTTGTCTTTATTCGTGAATAGTAATTAAGACATTTTTAAAAGATATAACACTTGCTAGTTAATTATTAAAAAACATTTTTCTGAATTTTATTCAACATATGTGTACAATTTATTTTAATAATGATATCTAATGTAGAAGGTTTTAACTAACTACATAAATTTAATTTTCTATCTTAAGATGCATAAATTCCAAAGTTGTGATATTTAATATATTAATGTTTGATGTTATTATGTTAATGACTTTAGAGGTTTCATTACAAAAGACCGACAATATGATTCAAGCTATGAAAACTATAAATCAATACTCATGTAATTTATTAATGATGAATCACTTTTTTGAAAATCAATATATAATTTGAAATACCTTAAAATGAGAATACTAACTTTTCAAACAATTTTAAAGAGCATATGAATAAAAAGTATATTATGAGTATTTTAAATAAATTATTAGATGATTTAACAAAAAATAAGACAAAAGATTTTTCAATTCAAACAGATAAAAATAATATTTATCTTATTTGCGATGATGTTAGATTAAAAGTAAGTCATATTGATTTTTTTTATAATAACTTGAAGGAAAAATATGATATATTCATAAAAATTGAAGAATATAGAATAGAATTTGAGGCTTCATTAAATATGATAGTAGGACCTAAAAAGGTAAAATAAGAAAAATAGATTGATGATAATTATAATAGATTTATTAGCACAGTGTATTCTATTTCTACTAAATAATTATTATTATAAATTTATTAATATATATTTTAAATCATAAGATTCTGAAATCTTGAACATAATATTTTATAATATAATTGTTATATCGCCTATTTATATAATCTCACTTTTTTGGTACAATGTACAATAGTCAAATTGTAATTTTTGTGGCCTTAATCTTTGGTATTATGATCTTGCTAATTCCAGCTCAACATATTTCATTTACACATGATTATGAACTATACTATAAAAAGTGTAAACAAGAAAAATACAGAAAATTATACTGAAGTAGTACAAGAAAAATGAAATAAATTGACGACTAGCATTTATCATAAAGAATGAACCTATTCAAAAGAAAGTGAAGAAGAAAATGAAATACTATACAAAGATATATGTTATATATTAAAATATAATGAAGGGAAATAATAAAAAAACATATTTTATTATATACTATTTTACCATAAATAATTTACTAAATTATTATATGTTATTTACTGTTACAAATAATGTTAATAATCAAATGAGTCAAAAGCAACATACAACACCGTCGTCAAGCTGTATCGTATCATTCCTAACAAAGGAAGAAATGGCAAAAGCATTTAATGTTCTGCTCTATGACATTGATGTATGTTTTTCCGGTATAGATAGTAACACAATTAAAATACCAAAAAATGCATGTAAAATATTAGAGGAAAAAGGGATAAAATTAAATCATATTTTATCCATATAATTAAAATTAAACCATTTTTCCTATGATTTGTAAGAATTTGAAATATGCTTTTAAAAATAAGAAATTAGTTTAGATGAATCGATGTAAATTTTGTAGAAAAACATATTGTTATTTTCTTTACCATATAAACATGGACTGATATTTTGGTCCACGGAAAATGACTTAGTACTGGTCTTGGTTGCTATAATCATAGTAGCAATTGACTATATGAAATACAACTATAATCTTTCCATAATGAATGAGTCTAAAATATCTAAAAGGCTTGTGGAGCATTAGACTAATGAATTACTGATAAAAAGGAGTTATTAGTAATGGTTGTATCAATATGTCGCACATAAAGAATACATCCATTACCAAGATTCCAAAAGAATCTATATTGTTTATACAAATTTACTTATAACTGGATCCACATATGTCCTAATTGGTTTTGTAGTATTTATTATTATTTTACGATATATAATAAAATATTTATTAATATTAAATTTAATTTATAATATTATTATTTGTATTTTTTAATAATTAATTTACCCACCGAAAATACATATCTTTAGTCTAATCCATTGATTAAAAATTAAATTAAACAGAAAATTTAGACAATATTATTTGCCTAGATAATGTCATAAAATATTCTTAAAATTTAATAAGATGTTCATATCAGTTGTGCAGAACATCATAAAATAATTCTAATAATCAGTAAAATTAAAGCTACAAATCAGTTTCAATTTATAATGATGTGATTTTAAAGAACATGAAATTACTACAATAGTAATTAATCCAGAAAGAATAGTAGTTGTTCAGTTATCAAAAATTAAAAGTTCTTCCATATCTTGAAATACGGCAAATAGAAACACAAACAATTTTGGTAATATTCCCAGGTACAAAAGCTTTCGTAACAAATTTTTAGATGGGAAACTACATGTGTATTTTATGTTTTAAGTATTTATTGACAATTTGTCAATTCCTTATATCGTTTAATTATGATGAATAAAAACATATTCGACAATTTAATTTTAATGATTTATAGACACATGACAATGGTTTATAATATTGATTATATTTGATTTGTATGAATCCAATATTTTATTTCTTCAATAGTTGGTTTTTTATCTTTAAGATCTGATTCTTCAAGTTTTTTTAAAATTCTGTTAATTTCATAAATCTTACCATTATTTTTCTTTCTAGTTTCTTTTTTAATATATTCTGGAATTGAGTTGTACCATTCTGGAAATGTTCGCACTTGACCCACCACTCTAAACAATAATTTCATCAATATATTTAAAATAATTGGACAATGTAAAACCAGTTAAATTTTTAGATGTCGAAAATATTGCTATCATTACTTAGAGAGTAATCTCTTTTATCTTCTTTTATTTTCTATGGAATATATCTTCTTTTCGTATCAAATATATCCACAAAAAATATTGTTAAATTATATTAAGATATCTTCAAAAAATTAAAATTCCTAAAAATTATATTTATTATTTAATAAAAATATTTTTAAATTGAATAAAATAATTTAAATAATAAAAACCAGAATGATTTTAAGTATTATAATACTTTATGATATTTTTCATGATTGGAGTTACATATGATGTAATATAATAAAGTTATTAATTTAGACCAGGATGAAATACTAGTCTTAGTAAATAATGAAAATAACAAGAAACCCGTATTTTTCATGGAGAAAACATTATAACAATTCAATTGATCAAAGTAGAAAAATTGTCAAAAAACACCATTTCAATGGATCAAGAAATAGATAATTATACTAAATTGTGTCCATATACTAATTTCATAGACTCCAAAGTACTAGTGGAGTGATTCATATTATTTTTTATTTTTTAGAACTAAAGCATTTTAGTTTTTAAAACTAGATAAAAATACTTTTTAATTGATTCAGATAATATATCTGCGAATTATATTCCTATTGAATGTAAAAACTATATCTTGATTAATATTGATATATGCACTGAAACGAAGTATTTGTTCATATAAAGATTTTTTTCGAGATTTTATTTTATTAATTTAATGAAAAAAATACTAGTGCTATAGTTTATTTAATTCACACTATTGATTAGTATAATAGTTTAAAATAATATATTATTCAGTTCTTTTATATAGTTACAAAGACAATTGATCATGAATGCAAAATTGATGTATTTAGACAAGTTTCAAGAAAACTTTAACAAAACAATACTGTTGTAGAATAATATCAGGTCATATACTTATAATCAGAGATATGACCTGATGCAACGAGGAAATATAATATAACATGAAGAATATAATGGATGGCAGTTACAATAAAATATTAGTAAAAATTAAAAGGTTTTATTCTATTAATTGATTTATCTGAGAATAAGATTATGAATGAAAAAATAATGCAATATCCAAGAGGTGTTAAATCCTTTGGTCTTGTCTTTATTATCTTGTTTAGTATAATTATAACATCAGGATTTTTTGGGAGTATGATGTCAATAAATGATGTTTATGGTGCAGAATTCGTAAATGAAGAATTCGATATCAAATTCGAATATCCTGACGGTTGGAAATTAATATCATATGAAAATAAGACATCTGGTATTGAATATGATAAAATTGGTATAGTTAGTTTTAACCCAGTTCCTGATCCCACTGTTAAACATAACTTTGTTCAATTAGACATATACACCGATACGCCAAATTTGGAACAATTTGTAAAAACAGTTAAGAAAGAATTAATTTCAAATAATAATGCGGAAATACAAATTCAAGACATTGTAAAATATTCAGAATATGTAGTTGGAATTTATGCTAATTACACCCATATCTTACAACAATCTGGTCTGACCTCGGATATTCAAGAAAGAGTGTATTGGCTTTTCCAGCGTGATGGTATTGGTTACAATCTTAGTTTTTCATTACCGCCATTTTTGTACGATAAACATTTAAATCCTATTTTATCTATCCCGAGTCAAATAATAAATAATTTCACAAATAACTAGTTTTTATCTTTTAATTATTATTTTGGTTTATAAAAATAATCTTCCACTTTTGGTATTTGTATTATTTTTTATTATTTGAC
>JBNAIF010000153.1:0-4608 GCA_050043595.1 Nitrososphaeraceae archaeon
AGGAAGCAATAATGATCCATACTGAAATTAATATTATCCAAACCTTAAACTGCTGCAATTATAAAAACACAATGATTTCGATTATAATAAAATATCTATACCTTCTCTAAAAACTCATTTTGTCCTTGATATAGTAAAAGTTTAACTCAAACAATCGCTATGTTAATTTATGCAATTACTTAAAATTGGACTCATATATTAGAACCGCTATCGATATTACTCCAGACGGGCCCGAAGATTTCTATGGTTCATCTGTTTTATTCAAATGATTGGAAGATTTCTTTCATAAACATGTCTAGATGTTCTAGGTTTTGCATCTTTAAAAACATCTCCACCACAATACATGATTAAAAATTTTGCCATTTCTTCTAAAATTGGTATTAATGTCAATCCTTTTTTTGTCAAGATGTATTCTATTCGAATTTTTTGAACACTTTGATTATTTATGTATAATGATACTATAGTAAATAATTACAATATTAATAATTTCGAGTTAATGGATGTAATAAGATTATCTTAAATTAACAGGACATGATTTGATTTTATTTCTTAGATATTGCATATAATGCATTAGTCTCTATATTCTTGATTTTATTTTTCTTGATTAAATCTATATTTGCTTCTTTAATCTTTACATATTCATCTTGACTTAATTGGTTTATAACCGATCTCAATCCTGATCCTAAGGCAATGGTCCACCAATCTACAGGATTAGATAATGGTTGATATGTCATCTCTTCTTTTATATTTACATTTGTAACATTGGATTCTTCAAATAGTCTTCCTAATGAATCAGTACTATTAGTTTTATCCCATGGATTATATGATGATAGTATATCCGGTCTATATTTTTTTAATATGTTATTCCAATGAGAATACGCTGGCTCAAACATTCGTGGTCCCCATGTAGTAATTGATAACTTTCCTCCAGGTTTAACCAATCTCCACATTTCTTTAAGAAATCTTTTCATATTCTCTACAAAAAAGATGGCAAAAATACATACGACAACGTCAAACTGATTATCAAAGAAATAGTCAAGATTAGTCATATCTCTATTAATGAATTCAATATTTACAAGGTTATTATCTTCAGCTTTTTTCCTTGCTAAGTCAAGCATTTTTTCAGCAATATCTATTCCTATTACCTTTCCGGAATTGCCAACTTTTTTAGCAGAAACTATTGCAGAAGCACCCGAACCACAACCTAAATCTAAAACAGTAAAACCTTTTTGAAGATGAAGATATTGAATTGTTTTGTTACTATGATAATTCCAGAATGACAAAGGAGAGTCATCATAATGATCAGAAGCACAATTGTATGTCATTTTTGTCTTTGTTTTAAAATTGATATTGCTACTCATATTTGTATTTCATACCTTAAAGATATATTTTTTTATGTAATTATATGTATCAACTAATTAAACCTAATTATTTAAAAAATATATCAGACGTATTTGCAAAAATATCAAAGATCAAGTTAGGGGTTAAAATGTGAGTAAATAATATATTTGGATTACAGGAAAAATGGTCAATATCCTACTCAGCTAATGGAAAATTTCAAAATTTTAATTGTAAAACTGAAATTTTTTCATAAAATTATTTAAAAATATTCTATTATTTCATGGTTCGCACTCCATATATTCTCTAAATAGTTACTATAATTAGTAACATATAGAAAATCAATAATCTTTTTTCAATTAATATTGGTAATTCGAACTCCAGAAAATTAATTTTTTCTTTATGGTTGATTTAATTTTCCGTTCATTTTAAGTAATGTAGGACTTACCCCGTTGCAGGTGCTGCATTAACTTTTCACAATATTAATGGAGATTCATTTAGGATAATTTATGGGACTGCTGGAAAAGCATTAAATCAAACAACGTTCTGCCTAATTTTCTTTTTTTTAAAATTAACTGTTAATTGAAAAAATATTTCTAACAATAAGAAATTTTTACCAACAAAAAGTAATATCTTGTTTTTATTAATAATAAGTTGAATTAGTTAATAATCAGGATATTTTAAAATTATTCGTTTTATCAAAGAATTAGGCTCCACTTTTCGCACCGCTATCGGTATTATTCCCAACGGGCCCGAGGATTTTTAGATTCATCTTTTGTAAGTTAATAATATAATTATTTATTGAAAATTAAGATGTATTAATTCCATTCTGTAAACTCAAATATAAAAATAAAAATTAAGAATTCATCAACAATATCTATTTGCATTTCAAAGATTCTTTTGCTCTAATAATATGTGATATATGCATAACTATATCCTCTGCTATATTGCTATTTAGTTTCGAACAATTGCTAGTGATAAATGCAGGTGGAGTCATCCGATCCATTATTAACGTGTTTAGTTCAAATTCACTTGGCAATTCAATAGATGTTGCATTATCCGGAGTTATTTCATACTTTAATGTCTTTTGTTCTACATCATAAACAGGATCGAACAATTCTATTAGTGCAACATCTTGTTCTTATTGATCAACTACTAAAACAGCATTAGGGGCATCGTTTACATAATTATTCTCTCCTGTTGTCCAATTTCCTATAAAATCAGATGTACTTACAGATTTTACAATTCTATCTGGTCTATCAGAAAACAATATAGTTTTAACAGATACGTCATTTAATTCTAAAGTATAAGCAGTTGAATTAATCTCTGATATTGAACCAGATTGCGCATGTTGAATTGCAAAGAATTTTGGTGCATCTGATTCTGTCATATTTTCTTCTTGTGCATAAATAGAATTAGTTGATATTAGCAATGCAGAAAAAATTCCTACAATCATAGGAAACAAATACAAATTTTTATTCATTAACTATTTTATCATTAACTTTTAATATTTACTCTATTCATAATAGTATAAAAATTAATTAAAACTTTATCAAGTTATTAAAAAAGGACATTTATTACAGTAAATATTTTGGTAATCCATATTTGTCATACTCTTTATATTATTACAATAATATGAAATATATAATATCTACTGGAATTTTCCTGACATTTGCAATATTATTTACTGCATCTTCAGGAGTATTAAAAGCAGAAGCATATCCTGATTATGAAACAGATAGAAATCATCAAGAAGATGATTTGTATAAATATGGTGAAAAAGGTTTGTATGGATTAGATAAAGAATTTCTCGATGGAATTGATAAGGAAGTATTATTGAATACGGCACTAAATTTGTTGAAGGGATTAGATGTAAATGCATTGAATGAAGTATTACTTCAAGGCTCTGAAGTAGATGTGAGTAGTATTGTTCTGGCAATAGTTCTTTTCCTATTGTTGGTAATAATAGGATCAGGTTTTGTTGGCAGAGGAAATAACTCCGGATAACTTCCTATATTTTTTATTATTTATTTGTAGATGTTATTAAATTCCATTCAAGATAACTAAAAGCATAATAAAATATTAAAATATTTTTAAAATATTTTTTTTAGTTTATTAAACAGAAAATAATATTCATCTCATTATTATAATATTGAACTCTATTTTTCGCATCTTTATTGGTATTACTCATATTTCTAGAATTTACATATATTCAAAAGCATAGAAGAATATAAATTTTCAACCTGTAACAGGTGGGCATATAGTATGAATATCATCATCAATAACGAGTAAAGATTTTCCAAACTCGTTCAACAATTCAACAGATGTAGAATCATCTAACATTATATCATATTTTAATGTCTTATCGTCTGAATCATAAACTGGATTAAACAATTCTACTATTGCTATATTTTGTTCTCCTTCTTGTTCATCAACTACTAATACCGCATTTGGTGCATCCACTACAAAACTATCTTCTTCCATAGTCCAATTACCTATATAGTTTGATGTACTTATAGAAATAACAATCCTATCCGGTCTGTCTGACAATAAAATTGTCTTGTCTGATACATCATTTAATTCCAAAGTATAAACAGTGTTGTTAATTTCAGATATTTTGTCATAAATAGCATGTTGTATTGCAGAGAATTTAGGTTCTTCTGTATCTGTCATACTATTACTCCAGACGATCAATGGATAAACTATCCTGAAATTATGCATAAAAATAAATTATCCATTAACAATGTCACAAAATAAATCATTTATATATTCTAATGAGTATAAAGATAAAAGGAAGTATTAGATATTATTAATTATGTTGGGTAATTTAATATACGAAGGAAAAGCAAGAATTACACATACAAGAGTTTTAGACACAGAAAAAAACAAGATTGAATACACCATCAATTCAGAAGGCAAATTCAAAGATATTGATACTACATTTTTAGGAACTTTTTGGACTATTTCAGTAGATGATAATGTAGTTTATGGTGAAGGTCAACATGTAATTACTACCAAAGATGGTGGAGAAACTGCTACATTTACTGGATATGGAATAGGAAGATCTAAGTGACAATCTGGTAGTAGTTTTCGTGGTTCAAATTTTTATAAGGCCTCTTCAAATGGAAAACTTGCTTTTCTAAACAACACTGTAGGAGTATTTGAAACAGAAGTAGATGAATCAGGTATTGGTGTTGTAAAGATTTGGGAATGGAAATAACATGATGAAAAAATAAATAAATCAGATTTTTATTATTAATTATTATAAAA
>JBNAIF010000154.1:0-16692 GCA_050043595.1 Nitrososphaeraceae archaeon
TAATTATTCCAATAGGTTTATCATTATCTTTCTTATCTACAACAATAATCGATCCTTTATTTTTATTTCTCATTTGACTAGCAATGTTTTCTGTAGACGTTGTTAAGTCTGCAGTTTCTAGTGGCAGTGGAGTCATTATGACTTCTATTAAAACATCTTCTAACTTATTCAATACATACCCTCCTAATAAAATTAAGAGAATTCGTAAAACTATTCATAATTTTTATTATTTAAAGTAATATTATAAAAGTAGGATTGCATTGCAATACAGAGGATACAATAGTTAAGAAATATCATAATCATGTTTTTAACATCTATATTTTTCTTTAAATAAAATTTATATTGATTAATTTATTCTGAAATAATATACATATTATTTTTCTAATTTAATGGATTATGACAATTTCATGATGTTTACTATCTTCATACCCAATAAATAAAAAATGTTTTTCTATATTCTTAATTTTTCTATATTAGTATCTCTAGTTTATGAATTTGAAATTTAATAATCATACTATATCATTTAGCAATTTGTCTTTTTAAGAAGTAGCATTATTTGCAATATTATTTTTTAATTGATAAATATTTTTCTTCATATTATTATTTAATTCATTTTATTGAAAAATTATTAATGTTAGATTTTTTTTGGGTAATTACTTTTAAAATATCTTCTTTTTTTACAATTTATCCTATGACTGATTATTATTTACAATTTTGTTTAACGGTTAATAATAGGTCAATATTGAAAATTCATTACTTTTTGTAGGATAATAATAAATTTTGATATTTTTATTTCCTTTATCATTTATTTGTATTTATATTTAAGTTACTTTTTATATTTTCGATCCTAATCAGTTTTCCATAAATTAGATAACAGCTAAATTTAATATATTGCTAAATTAAATATAATTTCAGAATATACTTCTATAATGTAGTCGTATTTTCTATATTTTCTATATATTTTTATGGATTTATAATTTATTTCTGTTTTATTTCTAGATTTTATTGTATCAATAAAATTCTATATATCTGTTAAACTGAAATATGGCTTTATTGTATAATTAAAACCTTGTTAAAAGATTTCATCTACAAACAAAAATATGTTATAAATTAAAGCAAAATATTATCATCCCTGAGGTAAAAAATTTTACAAAAGAATATAATTTTAATAATAGCTAATTCAAATATTTCTAATTGCAATATTCATCAAAAGTAAAGTGGCATTCTATTCCTGTCTACGAGGTAATTGAAAAACTTCAAACTGATATTGAAAATGGCTTAACTAATGATGAGGTACTAAAAAGATCACAACAGTTTGGTATTAACGTGATATCTACAAAAGAGAGTAACAATATATTATTTTCATTTATTTCACAATTTAAACAAGCACTAGTTTTTATTCTAATTATAGCAGGAATTATTACTGCGTTATTGCAAAAGTGGATCGATACTGCAGTTATTTTTGGAGTAGTCATAGGAAACGCAAGCGTTGGTTTTATCCAAGAATATAAAGCAAACAAAGCAATGCAAGCTTTAGAAAAAATTGTGACTAGCGAAAATGTAGTAATAAGAAATAGTGAAAAGAATATACTAAATTCACAAAAAATAGTTCCAGGAGATATCGTACAAATAAGATCGGGTGATAAGATTCCTGCAGATATGAGATTATTTTATGTAAAAGATCTTAAAATAGATGAATCTATACTTACAGGTGAATCAATATCTGTAGAGAAAGAAACTAGACTTTTTCCATCTGATACTCGTCTCACAGAACGTAATAATATAGCATACACTGGAACATTAGTTGTTAATGGATATGGAATTGGTATAGTAGTTTCTATAGGTGACGATACTGAAACAGGAAAAATTTCCAGGACAATGTATGAAGCACAAGAACTTGAAACTCCTCTTATTAAAAAAATTTCATATTTTAGTAAAAACATTCTATTGGTGATCCTAGGTCTTTCTGTTTTTGCATTTATCTTTGGAATTGTAGTAACAGAAAAAACTATAAGTGATTTATTCATGGAAGTAGTTGCCATTTCTGTTTCTATAATCCCTGAAGGATTGCCTGCTGCAATGACAATAATTTTAGCAATAGGTGTTTCTCACATGGCTAAAAGAAAGGCAATAGTTCGAAAACTTCCTGCAGTTGAAGCTCTTGGAAGCACTACCGTAATTTGTTCTGATAAGACAGGTACTATTACTGAAAACAAAATGACTGTGGTCGAAATTTATGCAGATGAAAAAATATTTACTGTAACCGGGACAGGTTTTGAACCAACCGGCAATATTTTATTCAAGAAAAAAAATGTTGATATTTTCAAATATGATACTTTAAAGGAATGCTTAATATCCGGTTTACTATGTAATGATTCAGATCTAATTCATACAGAATATGGTTATGATGTTAAAGGAGATCCTACTGAAGTAGCTTTAATAGTGTCTGCCCACAAAGTAAATTTAAAACCAACAGTAGTTGAATCACTCTACCGTCTAGATGCTATTCCATTCGAATCCCATCTTCAATTCATGGCTACTCTACATGATAACGAGGGAACAAAGGTAATTTATGTAAAGGGTTCTGTTGAAAAAATCTTGTCCATGTCTTCTAATCAATTAAGAGATAATCCTACAAGATTAGAAAGACTTACAGAAATTAAGATTTTAAAATTATATAAAATTGTAGATACAATGACATCAAAAGGATTGAGTTTTGGCATTTGCTAAAAAAAACTTATCATATCATAATAAAAAATTGGATATTTCTGATATTAGAAATGATCTTACTTTTTTGGGGTTTCAAGCAATGTTGGATCCCCCTAGACGAGAAGTTATTGATGCTATAAGGGAATGCCAAATTGCAGGAATAGATGTAAAAATGATAACTGGCGATGATCTAAAAACTGCAATCAATATAAGTAAACGAGTAGGTCTAAATAGAACTTTTCAAGGAGAACATAGAAAATTAGTAGCTATTTCAGGAAAAGAATTACAAGAATATTCTAATGATGAATTAATTAAAGTAGTAGATAAAATAGATGTATTTGCAAGAATTTTATCAGAACAAAAACTTTCCATAGTAAAAGCACTGCAATCAAAAGGACATATAGTTGCTATGACAGGAGATGGAGTAAATGATGCTCCAGCTCTTAAACAAGCTGATGTTGGTATTGCAATGGGAATAACAGGGACCGAAGTCTCTAAAGAAGCATCTGATATAATTTTAACAGATGATAATTTTGTATCCATTAAAGCGGCAGTTGAAGAAGGAAAAAAAATCTTGGATACAATAATAAAATTCATTGCTTGGACTCTTCCAACTGGATTCGGGGAAGGATTGGTAATTTTAGCATCTATCTTGACAGGTCTTGTTTTACCTATACTACCAGTTCAAATTCTTTGGATAAATATGACTACATCTTTATTTTTAGGCATGATGCTTGTTTTTGAACCAAAAGAATCTAATATCATGACATATAACCCAAGAAAAACCCATCAATCTATCTTAACATTTAATCTGATAATTCAAATAGCTGTAGTAAGTGCATGTATCCTCTTTTCTGTATATGTGTTATTTGAAATTTCGTTAAAAGATGGCTATTCCTTAAATCAAGCAAGAACTATTGCAGTAAATACTATCATCATGATAGAGATATTTTATCTTTTTAATTGTAGATCACTCACAAAATCAATTCTTAAAATTAGGTTTTTTTCAAATAAATTAATTTTTTTGGGAGTAGGGCTGATGATTTTACTTCAAATAGTTTTCTCATATCTTCCATTTATGCATGACATTTTCCAGAGTCAATCAATTGATATTGAATCATGGCTTAAAATAATTTTTGTATCTTTTGTAACCTTTTTAATTATTGAAATAATAAAATATTACTCTAACAAAATCAAAATAAAATTGAATTAGTAATAATATTCTTTATTTTAAGGATAATAAAAAAGTAGATTTATACTAAAAGCAACAAATTTGATTTAATATTATGAATAGATCATATTTTAAATATTGATCAATAAAATGTTCTTGTTATTATTTGATATTGTCTAGTAATTTGTTGACTGATAATGTGTTAAGTACATCGGATTTTTTAGCCCATCCTCTTCTGGCTTGTCCTATGCCAAATACTAGATAAGCATAGTGTAGAGGATGATGAGCATCAGAATCAATTACTAGTTTAACGTTACTTTCTACTGCCATTCGTATGAATTCATCTTTTAGATCCAAGCGATTATAATGTGCATCAATTTCAAGGATTGTATTGGTTTCTTCTGCTACGTCAATTAGTCTAGACATGTTGACAGGATAACCTTCTCTTCGGTTAATTATTCTCCCGGTAGGATGAAATATAATATCGATGCTGGGATTTTTAGCTGCCTCTACAAGTCTATTAGTTTGTATCTCTATTGGTAACGAAAAATGAGAATGGATTGCGGCCCCAACTATGTCTAATTGATCTAATGTATTATTTGGAATATCAAGTGAGCCATCTTTTAAAATATTTACCTCAGCAGAAGATAATATTCGAAAATTTTTACTATCTTTATTCGTACTGTTTATTTTGATCTCATCATTTACTTCTGCAATTTCATTTATCTGATTTAATAATTTTTTTTCGTCCAAACCATTAGCAATTTTCAAATTTTTTGTATGATCCGAGATTGCAATGTAATTCAAACCAAATTGGTCTCTTGCATTTAACGCCATTTCTTTTATCGACATTGTACCATCAGTATTATTGCTATGTACTTGTAAATCTCCTTTCAAATCATTGTATTCTATTAATTGTGAAAGTCTTTTTTTTTCTTCAATTTTCACTTTATTATTTTTTTTGGCTATCTCAATTTCTCCTTTATTTTCTCGGATTTCTGGAGGAATCCAATCTAAATCTAATGTTTTATAAACATCTTCTTCCGTAGCTCCAGCTACTCTATCATTTTTTTTGTCAAAAACACCCCATTCATTTAGACGAAGGCCTTTAGTCCTTGCGATTTTTCTCAATGCAATTCCGTGTTCTTTACTTCCAGTAAAATATTGCATTGCTGAACCAAAACTCTCTTGAGATACAACGAGTAAGTCTGAATCAAGTCCATTATTTAGTTTAACGAACGCTTTTGACGATCCTTTTTTTATTATTTCTTCAACTTCAGACATATTTACAAAATAATCTAATATCATGTCCCTGTACTTTTCAGACACAATTGATACAATATAATCAATATCTCCTATTGTTTCCTTCATTCTTCTGAATGAACCTACAGCCAAAGCATTTTTTACTCCAGTACATAATGAAAGTTTTTTCTCTATTCGTTTTACTAGAGGATACACCTCGCCTATTAGTCGTCTTTCACTACCTTTTTTGAAGAACTGAATATTTTTTAGAATCTGTTCTTCTTTTTTTATCGAGAAACCCGGTATATTTCTAATTTTGCCTTCTAGTGCAGCTTTTTCTAAATCTGAAATATTTTTTATTCCTAAATTATCATATAATGATTTTATCGTTTTTGGACCAATATTTTCTAAACTTAAAAATTGGTTTATGTCTATTGGTAGAATCTTTTTTAAATCATCATAATATTGGATTTTACCTGTTGTTATATACTCTTCAACTTTTGCTGCAATGGCTTTTCCAATTGATGGTATTTTCAATAATCCTTGTATTTTTTCTTTTTCATAAATGTAGTCTATATCCGAAGTTAAGTCTTGTATAATATTAGCTGCCTTATTATAAGATCTTATCCTAAAAATTTTACTAGGATCGTTTTTCTTTCCTTCAATTGATTGCAAAATAAATGCTATTTCTCTAAAAATTCTGGCTATTTCTGAGTTATTATTCAATTTAATTTTTTTAACAATATTAAACTTAAATCAAGTGTTTTATAGATGTATTAAATATTTATTAAAATTAACTACACCAATGAACCGCCATTAAAATAAGTGTGATGTTTCTATCAAGCATTAAGTTGTTGATGCTATTTGTTCAGCAGGAAAACAACCATTTAAACAATTTAGCGATGTCTATTAAAATACATTTTAAGGATATCTAAAACAGATTAATAGAAAATTTCTAAGATACTAATAAAATTGTCATATTAATTGAATATTACTATATATAATTTATAAATTTTGTTAATAAAATCTATTTATATTTTCTGGCAATAGAACTCAATTGCCTGAATCTTTTACATTAATTAGATACAAAAATTGATAGATAGAAAATTTATTAAATTGTATAGTAAATACCCAAATTATTCGAAATTTATTGATCCAATCTTATTCAAAATCAACATTAGTAAAATTTCCAATATTGTATTAAATAAATGTATTTTAATTTGATATTCTGCATTTTATTAACACAGGTTTGACTTTTTCCCTGCCTTTAGTTCTTAGTAAATATTTACAACATGGACATCTGATTTTACTAGATTTTATGTAAATATCACATTCTGAACATCTTTTAAAACCCAATTTATATAATGATTCTTTTCCACCTTTTTTTGTACCTATCATATTTTCACATATTCCATTACATAATAAAACCATATTAAATAATTGAAATTTTATATTATTAAGTTCAACGTATACTTTGCAAGGATTTGTAATAATATCATTATTTTATGTTCGAAGAATGACTTTGATATTATTACAGATTCACCAACATATTTAGTAAATATCCAATAATATATGCAACAAATGCAGCAATTCCACCTATTCCAACAGTGCTTAAACCCGAAATTAAAGGTGATTTTTTAACGATTTTTCCTTTTATTACGCCTATAGCAAAAAATGCTATGGCAGTAAAAATTATTGATAGTAAAAATGTATTATTAGAGGTTATTGAAATTCCAGAAAAGAAGAAAATAATGAACGGAATTAATGGAATCAAACCTATTATATTAAAGGCTGAAAATGTAGTTACAGCAATGTCCAAAGGACTCTTGTTATTTTCAATCAATCCCAATTCTTCTTTCATCATTGTGTCTACCCATATCTTTTTTTTGGATGTTATTACCTTTACAATTTCATCGAGTAGTTCATTGTCAAAACCTTTGTTTTTATAAATTTCTCGTATTTCGTTTGTTTCTTCTTCTACCATGTTATCTATAGCCCATTCTTCTTTTCTTCTTTCTTTTTGAACATACTCGATTTGTGTTTTTCCTGACAAGTAACTTCCAATGGACATCGATAATCCATCCGCCAATAAATTTGCAAAACCCAATATTAATACAATTTGAGGTGAGAGAGATGCACCTATTACACCCGCAACAACAGCAAAAGTAGTTATAGCACCATCTGTTGCACCGTAAACAAAATCTTCAACTGACCATTTCATAGGAAATTATGCATATGATTACATTATTAAAAATTATGAGTACAATTTTACTCAGAAATTTAATTCTACGTACAGTATAGTTATATGGACCACGTCAATGCATAGGACAATTCTTGAAATTTACTAATTTAAATAGAATAAATTTAATGATTTTTTCATACTCAGCCATATATTGTATGTTCTTCATCTTTTTTTGTCCTAGAAACTGCCGTATTAATTGATTTAATAAATTCTTGCAATTGAATTTGTAAATATTCTGCTTCTTTTCGTAATTTAGTTGTCTCTATTTTTAAAAATCCGTATTTTTTTATCGTGTTTATCGTTTCAATTACTATTGCAGCACCTTCTGCATCTGGCATACCTTCAAAAGATGGAAGAAATATTGCAGTAGCAGGAATATTGTATACTAACATTGATGATAATAACCCTCCAGCTATACCACCTATAAATATCGGAGGTTCTGAATATCTCAAATAATTTTCTAAAGAACAATATTCTTGAATATCCATACCTTTGTAATTTGAAAGAATCATTGGTTTTCTAGGTGATTTTGCCGAATATTGTCCTAAATATCCTCCTAAGACAATAACTTCCTTTATATTTTTTTTAATACACCATTCTACTACTGAATTTAAAACTGAATGTATTCCACTACTTTTAATCGGAACTTCACATACTAAAACTATTATGTTTCCATTATCATTAGAATATAGTCTAAATGGATGTTTTAATCTATTTTCTGTATATACAACTCCAGAAATTATATATTCTGAATCAATACAACCAATTTGTTTCATTGATAATTTTTCAATAATATAGTTTACACTTATAGATCCTACCAGGCCAGGTCCTGGAAAACCTGCAATAAGAATTGGATCTCTCATTTTTATTTTTTTACTTATTAAAGACGAATATACAAAAGTTTTACCATCATTTGAGGTCGCTTCTAAATTATGTAGAGAATCATTAATTGAAACATTGTTGTTATTCATATTGAATATACTTTTATTATCACTTATAACAATTTAATTTTAAATCATAAACAATGTATTCTAATATATTGTGTTATCACATATTGTACATTGTATCAATAGTATGTGCTAATTTATCTGTAGAATTATTCAATGAAATAATTTTTTATTTATCTTTTTGTTCATGATTTTTTTATTTAAATTCTAATTTATCTGACCATTTACCAATATTTATTCGGATTTCAATAAAAACTTAATATTTTTTCATGATTCCATATACTTTTCATATATCTAGTTCGTTTTATATATAATATTTAACGGATCCTATTACACAATGTATTATCTCATTAGTTTTATCAATTAAAAAAATGTCGAATATGTCATAAAAAAATAATATGCAAACCTAAAATAATGCAATAATTTCTAATACTGAACTTACACGACATATTTATCTATAATATTTATAAAAATTATTATAAATTATGAATATTTTATCATGAATCTTCATATATACTAATACAAGAAACAAATTTTAATAATCGTAAAAGAAAAAATAAATTTCTATTATAGAAAAGACATAATAATCATTTACTTTTATAATATTTTGAATGATCAAAAAAATTCTTGTTCCTTATGATAAATCAAAATATTCTGAAAACGCTCTAAATTATGCAATAAATCTATCTAAAAACATGAAAGAAAAACAGGAAATAAGCTTGTTACATGTAGTAAAATCAAATAGTGATACTTCTATGCCTTCATTTTTTTCTAGAAAAATTACATCTCCAAAAACTGGTGATGTAGTCTCTTTAGAACAATATTTAAAAGATGTTTCAATAGATGTTAAAAATGACGCAAAAAAAATACTTGATGATAAAATAAAAAAAATTAGTTCTGATGAATTTTCAATAAACAGTGTTGTATTTTTTGGAGATCCTGCAGAAGAAATATTAAAATTTACAAAATTAAATGTAGTAGATTTAATTGTGATGGGTAATGTAGGGTTTAAAGGATTATCAAAAATTAGAACAATTGGAAGTGTATCTAGAAAAGTATTAGAAAATTCAAAATGTCCTGTATTAATAGTACATTTATAATATTTATGTAAATTAATTTGGATGATTGACGGTTGGTCAAATAATCCAATAATATTTTATAATGATAAAATTCAATACATCAATTAGAAGTTCGTATAAAAGAATAAATACAATTGGTTTGATTGTTGGACCGTTAATATTCGCAATAATTTTTATTATAGATATAGATACTTTTTTGGCAAATGAAGCTAAAATTGTTTTAGCTACTACGTTATGGATGAGCATTTGGTGGATTACCGAAGCAATTCCAATTTATGTAACTTCCTTAATCCCGCTAATAATTTTTCCTACTCTTAGTATCGCTGATTTAGGAGAAACATCATTATCATATGTTGATCGGATTATATTTCTTTTTTTGGGTGGATTTATTTTAGCCAAAGCTATTGAAGTTACAAAATTACATAATCGATTTGCATTAAATATTTTATCATTGATTGGAACAAAACCAAAAAACATAATAGCCGGTTTTATTATTGTAACTAGTTTCCTAAGTGCTTGGATGAGTAATACTGCTACTGCTATGTTGATGATACCTATAGCGTTTTCAATAATTTTACAGATTAAAAAATCTAACGAAAGAGATAATTTTGCAGTATGCTTGCTTTTAGCAATTGCGTATTCTGCAAGTATAGGTGGGATGGCTACGTTGATAGGTACTCCACCTAATGCCATTTTTGCTTCATTGGCCAGTGAATTAGCTAATGTTGAAGTAAGTTTTTTCAAATGGATGATAATTGCTATGCCTATTAGTGCAATTTCACTATTTATTTTGTGGTTTTATTTGGTTAATGTAGGTTCAAAAATAGAGAATAATTTTTCTATTGGAGAAAAACATTTGATTTCTCAAAAACTAAAATCATTGGGTAAATTAAATTTCGATGAGAAAGTAGTTATTTTGATTTTTTCAATAACCGCAGTAGCATGGATTACACGTGGTATTATATGGGGAAATTTTTTCCCGATGATAGATGATACCACTATCGTTCTTGTTACTGTTGTTACTCTTTTCATAATTCCTTCCAGAATACTCAAAACTAAAATTAATGAAGAAAATGCTAATAATCAGAATAATGATAAATTTCAGAAAAATGTGGAAATATCAAAAAACAACAAACTAGAAAAACAATTCTTGACTGGAACGATGCAATAAAGATTCCATGGGGTGTTCTTCTGTTAATCGGTGGTGGTTTGGCTCTCGCTGATGCATTCGAAAAAAGTGGTTTAGACAAATTTATTGCAAATAATTTATCTTTTTTAAAAAATATCCCAATTTTCATTATAATTTTAATAATTGTCTTTGTTACTATAATTGCAGGTGAAATATTAAGCAATACTGCTACATCTGCATTATTTATCCCAATAGCATTTTCATTGTCACAGACATTATCTATAGATCCATTCTTACTTATGGTTCCAATTGCAATTGCAACAAGTTATGGGTTTATAATGCCTGTTGGAACTCCTCCAAACGCAATAGTCTTTTCAACTGGTCACGTCACTACTAGAAAAATGTTTAAAGCTGGATTACCTCTAGATATGATAGGAGTCATAATTGTATCTTTATTCACAACTATATTGCTCCAATTGGTATGGAAATAATAATAAAATTTTAAAAGCAGATTTTTTGGTAAGTGTATTTATAATTAATTTTTTGTATATTTTAAAGAAACGTACTTTATAATATAATAATTTCAATCGATTTTATTTTAACAATCCTATTCAAAGAAACAAATTTAAAATTAAATTTAAAGTTTTTCTCTCCATTTTTTTTATATCTTACTAATACTGAATTTAAATTATTATTTATTGATTCAAATTTTAGATCATACCTCATGTCTTTAGTAGAAAATATTGCTATCTTTAAAAATGAAGTTATATTTTGCTTCCCTTTTAATCCTTTTTTAATTTTTGAAAATGGTTCATAAATAATTATGTCTTCATCAAATAATTCTAATAGATTATCTAAATCTCCTATCTGTACAAATCTAAAATATTTCATAATAATATTTTTTTTAATACTATTAGATATTTCTATCATACTAACTTTGATATTCATAAGTTTTTTAATCCTTTTAATGATGAAAAAAATTTATAATTCAACTTCTGCTACAATAGTGCTGTTTGTTGTTTTTGTTTTAATTCTTGTATTCGCTAATTTCTCAAATATCATTTTTAATAACTCTTCTGAAAATTCTGACCAGATTGAACCTAACTCATGTTGAATTATAAAAATATGTTTTCTTATGTCATGATCTTCTATCTTGTGATCTGAATTTATTCCAGCGCTTTTCATATATTCATGCAAAATTTCTAATACGGTCCATAGATTGTAATCATTTTTCATAAATAATACTGCATCTTTTAAAATCTCAAATGTAGAAGTTGCAGCTTGTTTTATTAGTATTTTTTTATATGCTTCTATATCTTTGATTCCTTTCTCTTTTGAAATGTCTAAACAATTTTTTATTATCGTAGATAGTAATATTTTCGGCATTGGTATTAAACCGAGTTTATCCGAGTATTTATCCCATGAGGTATATTTTCTTAGAATCTGATTAACTAAAACATTTAAAGAAATTTCTTTTTCATCTGCATCGTGTTGCAGATTTTCAATAACTGATACATCTAATCTAAATGTAATACTACGAGTTTTTTTAGATGAATATTTCTTTTCTACCTTCTCTTCAAACAAACCATATTCATTCACATATTAATTCTACTATCAAATTTTATAAGCATTTCTACAAATTTTTGAATTTAAATATATTTATAATATTTTTTGACTATCTACATGTATTACAAATTAAGAATGATTTAAATATCTAATAAGATATTCATATTATTATAATTAAACGTATATTTTATTTTAATAAGTGTGATAATATTTTTTTACTGTATTTTAGCATTATAAATTTTTATTGATTTCAAAGTTTTTGATCTATTAGAATAATTATTCAAAAATAGTTATGATTTCTTTTACATATGTTTATATTTTTTAATATATGTAGTATCTAATTTTAATCGAGATTTTGTTATTCATTTCTTAATTATTGTAAAATAGAAATAATCTAAATATTTGAGATACACCATTCTTGTAATTAAATTTATTGAAATTATTTTCTTTTATCTTATCTTTGCAATATATCATTTAGATGGTTTTAATTTTTCAATTGATTTAATTAGTAGTATATTGTTTATAATTCTATTTCTATTATGACTTTTCTTTTATTTACATCTTTATACTAGTAACAAATACTGTTTTATCAATTAAACTAAATAAATATGCATAAACCAAAAATCAAAAATTAATTTGACAAAACATTTTTTGTAAATATTTCGGATTATATTAAATTAAACTTCAAAAAATACCAGAAAGATGATGTAATCTTTGGAGTATTCAAGTTATGTGATAAAATCTATAACTTTAAAAATGAAATAATAAAGTCTGTTTCATGCTGTATTTATACATGTTGTTCTGATGTGTTCATTTAATTCATTTTCTTCTTTAAATTTGGACTGACAATATGGACATGTAAATTTCTGTATTTTAGGAACATTACATAATGCCTCTCCAATCTTATTTTTAATTAAAGGATTTCGAATCAAAGACATAAATGTTATAATTCCAATAATTTTGTCATTTTGTGTTATGGGTAATCTCCTGATTTTATTAGATAACATTAAGTGCAAAACATCTTTTAATAAAGTATTTTCCTCTACCATGATTAATGGATGACTCGTTATATTTTTTAATATTGTTTTTGAAGGCTCTAAATTCTTTAAAATAACTCTTATCATGATATCTTTCACAGTAATCATTCCCTTCGGTTTTTTTTCTGATGTAACAATTACATGAGAAATATCACTTAATTTCATTTTTTTAATAGCAAACTCTACTGATTTTTCCTCATCTACTAATTGAGTTTTTTCTAAAATTGAGTTTAAGTCTAATTCATTAATATGAACACATTTCATCAATAAATACTAGAATATTACTTTATTATAACATTAAGTATACATTGTAATGCAATACATCTAATCTATGTGCCTGAATATGTTAATTTTATAATAAATCAATTTTGCTTTATCCTCAAATGATATTACGGTACCATGATCATATTCTGTGTTTTAATATATCTCTTATTTTTGTTTGATATCTTCCATAATGAAGTATTATTCCAACATGAGAATTGATAAGATTGTTATATATTATTATTAACAGATTTGGAAAAATTATATCTACATATAGTAAACTAACAAGTGATTAATTAAAAAAAAATTTTAATAAAAAGGATATAATTATATACGATAATTTTGATCTGCCATACTCATAATCAAATTATCGTTACATCGATTCACTATTTTTTTTGTAACTACTCTTTTATTATAATAAATAGAATTTTTGTACATAATCGTTCAAATTGTATTATTGTTAAATATACTCTATCTTTATCTGTTATATCATTATATTAATTTTGACTAACATAGTAAATCATATATCAATAATGATTGTAATATTGAAAGCTTCTAATATCAATATTACAGCAATCATTTTTAGTAAAAATAACAACTGTAAATTTATTTGAAAAAAATCTAAAAAAATTAAAACAAAAAAAATTTTAGGCCATAAAATTAAGCTACGATTCTCAAGTTAAATTCATCCGTAATTGGATTTTCTGGTTGTTTTGAATTAATAGCACTTATTTCAGATTTAATTTTATACTCTGAATCTTTGTTCTCTAGAAAACCCGCCATTATGTGATATGCTCCTGTACTACTAAAATCTGGTCCATAAGATCTTGTTTCATTGACTCCTGATATTAATTCAATCGGTAAACTTTCACCTATTGTATTAAATATACTTGAGAAAACTGGTTTATTTTCTTTCAAATCGTATATAGTTATATTATAAGTTATCGTAGATGTTTGGTCTAAAGGTATTGTTAATGGTTTAAAGTCAAGTAATGTTCTAGGATTTTTATTTGTATCCCAAATTACACCTGCACCATACAACACTTCAAAATTATTACCTCTTTCCATCGCATTGCTACTTGTTACTATTCCTACTCTCCACGGATGAATTTCACAATGATATACGACTTCTCCACTATTTGCAAATGTGTATTGAAAAAACGAATTAGTTGTAGCAGGCATAATCCCAGAATTGAATATCGAACCCGAATCAGGATCTCCTATTGCACCGCTTGTAACTGTATGAGGTTGCCCCAAATCATTATTAAACCATGCTACCGTGGTTCCAGTAGGTACTGCTATATTTGGTGGAAAATAATGATAAAGACTTTCTTTTTGTGCTGCTCCTGGTATTATACTAACTGCATACTGGGCGTTATTATTTTCTAATGTGCCAATTCCTTGTCCAAATACATTATTTGAAGAAAAAATAGATATGGTTAGGATTGCAATTAAAGACATTACATAAATGTATTGCTTCATTAAAATTTTTATTTTGTTACTCTAATTATGTTTTGAGAGTACAATGCCTTTTAATAATATGCAGTGCAATTATACTTTTTAGATTGTTTATACTAAACAAATATATCATATGTATCAAGTTTTTTTATATACTATGAAATCTCAATTATTAATTTTTTTAATAATGGATAGTTACAAAAATATTTATTAATTAAATTATATGAAAAATCATATTTGTTACCATTGAAAATTTTTTATTTTTTTCCTTAAATTTGTATATGTGATATCTAGACTTTGTACTTTATCTTAACATGTTATTGATCATTAAATTGTAATAAATAAATTGATTAAGTATATTGCTTATATCAAGTATCTCTATTAACTTGTGATCCTAATTTTATCTCTTAATATTACTTTGTTTTTTTTATTAACCTGTACTCCTTTTTTTGACAACTTGTTCTAAATTTATTAGGATATGATTCTCATTTTTTTACAATTTTATATGGGATATCCATAATTTTTCATAATCTTTTTAACTTTTATGTCTTCAACTTGATCAAAATTTTCATAAAATTGACCTACTGCAAAGAATTTTTCTTCTCTATGCAAGACAATTACCTTATCTGAAATTTCTTTTAGTTTGTCAATGGTATTATCTCTAGACGGTGCTACTGGAACTACTACAATTAATTTTTGACATTTCTGTTCTCCTTTAATCCAATGAGTTGCAGCAATTATGGTGGAACCTGTTGCTATTCCATCATCTACTAAAATTATTTTTTTATTCTCAAATTTATTATCATATGTTTTACTTCCTCTAAATTCTATTAACCTCCTTTCGATTTCTTTTCTTTGAATATTTACTTGTTCATTAATGTAACCTTGAGAAGTAAAATTAATATTCGCTATTTCTTTATTTAAAAAATAACTTCCATCAGGCATTACAGCACCAATAGCAAATTCTTTATTATTTTCAGCACCAATTTTCTTAGAAACAACTATATCAAAATCTATATTAAAATTTGTTGCAATCATATCACCAATGATTACACCACCTCTTGGAATTGATACAACTATATAATCACTAAAATCTTTTTCTTCATTATATTCAAAATATTTGGTTAATTCATTTATAATCTTCTTACCTGCATCAATTCTATCCTTAAAATAATACATACGTTATATCTTTTTTAATATTGATATTATGTTATATCCATTGCTATAATTGAGTTAATTTCATACATTTAAAATCTATTATAAGCAATAGGTATAATCAATCCTATCAATTTGCGACGAAATACTAATTTTTGACAAAATTCTCATTAGTGTATTATGTATTTTATTAAATAGCTAATTCATTTTTCTTTCTAGTTCCAATGTCATAAGCTTCTGTTACATCATAAACAAAAATTTTTCCATCAGAAACCGATCCTGTAGTTAATTTATCTAAAAGTTTCTCTATAATATCATTAACTATTGAATCTTGAACAAGAACTTCAATTTTCGTTCTGGATCCAAATTTTGGAGTATACATCATGACACCTCTTCCTACAGGTATTGGTTGCCATTTAGTTTTACCCCTTCCACTTATGTGATAAAACGACATTCCTCCTACATTGAAATTTTCTAAAATAGTATTGGTTTGATCTAAACGTTCGTGAGGAATAATAAGGTCTATTCTTTTCATGATAAATATCATAGTACATTGTTATAATAAATCTTTGAGTACAATGAACTTTAGTGCATAAAAATCAATTTACAATCCTCAGATAAATTATCATAATGATATTCTTAAATTATTCTTATAATATATTTATTTTATATATTAACTTCAAGTATCCAAAATAA
>JBNAIF010000155.1:0-6746 GCA_050043595.1 Nitrososphaeraceae archaeon
AATCTCTATTAATTCTTCTTTTATTGCATTGCTCAGTCATTGTCTGTAGTAGATAAACATTTTGTGGATCTTTCCAAGATACAAACAATACTCTACACATAGAACTATAGTTTGGATCTTGTAAATTTACAGATGATACAGGAGATTTGAATCCGAGGTCCATTTTTAATTCAATTGATAAATTGATAGAAATCAACTGCTACAGGTGTATGTGACAATAATTCATTTGAAGGAGAGTAAACTATTCCGCCTTTTGTGATATCATCAGTTAAAGGAGTAACTGTTTATGTATTGTTTATCTTATCTTGCTATGTTATTAAAATTATCAATTTTATCAAATAGTATAAACTTTCATACAATCTTTAAAATTTCGGCAACTTTGCTAAATAGGAATTAAGTAAGATATAGAAATGTATTAAATTGCAATGACATCAGGAAAATATTTTAATAGAAACGTATTAGCACTTGACGATCTCAACGTAGGATATGTAGCAAAAGAAACTAAACATCAGATAGTAGTATTTGGTGAAAAAAATAAAAGATATGATATACCTGTCGAGAAAATAAAAATGGTAAGTAAAAATGTGCTCATTGATATGAAAATACAACAAATTGAAGATAACTATTCAATAGAAAGAGATGCACCTCTGCCATCAAGTATTATTGAAGGATCCCCTCATTGGCATGGCATAACAAACACAAAATTAGCTACTTATGAAGGCAAATATCCTGACGCATTATTTAACAAAGGCGTAAGGGCAAAAAATGAAGATCATATTGGACATGTACTCAAAGAAACAAATGATAAAATAATAATATTTGGAGATGATGATCAAAGATATGATATTCCAAAATCTAAAATTTTAGCTGTTGATATGAACGTAATTATAGATATGGATTTTCCATTGTTAAGGATGTATCAAGTGAATAAAAATACATCATTATCACAATGAATCTTTTATTATTGGAGAGAAAATAAAATGAACTATAATCAATTATTTAAAAATTCTTTATTTGGTAGTTTTATTCTAGTATCTTTTATACTTATAATACAATTTCCTATTACTCTATATGCAGAAGACAATCAAACAATTAATAATATTGTAAATAATAGTTTGACCGAAGATAATGATGAAACTATTTTCATTGCAGATAAAAAACTAGTGATGAATGTAACAGACATAGAATTAGAAATATCTCCAGGTCAAAAAGTAAAAACTTGGGCGTTTAATAATACGGTTCCAGGGCCACCACTAAGATTTACTGAATATGAAAAAGTTACAATAGAATTTGTAAATAACAGTACTTTTCCTCACACATTACATTTTCATGGAATTCATGACGAGAAAAATGATGGAGTTCTTCCAGTCATATCACCAGGACAATCATATCTATACAATATAACTGCAGAACCAGCAGGAGCACTAATGTATCATTGCCATACTATGCCAGTTTCTGATCATATAAGAATGGGTATGTATGGTATTATGGTAGTAGATCCAAAAGAACCTTTACCACCAGCTAAAGAATACTACATGGTATTTAGCGAATTCAGTCATGATGAAACTGATCTTACGAAATTTATTGCAGACTCATATCCAATAAATGGTTACTCTTTTCAGTACATGAATAATCCTCTTGAAATAAATCAAACAGATCTTTTAAGACTTTATGTCATTAACATGGGCAGTACTATACCAGCGCCATTACATCTTCATAGTACTATTTTCGAAGTATATCCTTCAGGATTATTATCAAATCAACCTTATGATGCACAGACTATCCCTATTGCAACCGGTGACGCTGTTATATTAGAAGCAAAGTGGAAGTATCCAGGAACTTATTTATTCCATAGTCATGGAGTACAAGAAGAAAAAGGGAATATGGGAAAAATAATAATACATGAAAATGATAATAACGTTCCTGCATTAAAAAATAGTATTTCAATGTTTGACTGGCAGTATGATTTACAAAAGAAATTACAAACAGAAAAATGATTGACTTATCTATTTCCATATCATTTTTTAGTGTCTGAACATATAACATGAATCTAATGTAAAAAAAAGAAATAAAATCTAGTAAACTAGATAAAGAATGAAAATTAAAAGTATTAAAGGTGATATTGTATTATATTATGTATAGGAAATGACTCAAAAAGATGTTATTAATATATTAAAAAATATGAAAAAAGAGAAAGTAACATCAAAACAAATAGTACAATATGCAAAAACTATTTCCTATTCTCCTTCTGAATCTACAATTCGAAAACAAATTGGTATATTAAGAAAAAATAATATTTTGAAATATAATAGATTTGATAAAACATATAGATTTGCGTAAATAGAAAAATATGAAGACTAAAATTATTATCTTAAAATGTAAACAATGTAATTCTGAAGTTTTAGGTAGAAAAAAAGTGAAAAAAACATTATGCGATAAATGCCAGACTAAACTTTATACTGAAAATCAAAAGAAATCGAGAGAAATCGCAAGGAATTCTTTGTTAGATATTGAAAAATAAAAAAAAGTTATTAAAAAGAGAATTTATGTATATTAAATTTCTGAGACTATGGATATTTGTCTGCTAAATCGATATTTTCTACAGGATCGTTGATACACTGACTAGCATCAATTTTTCTTGTTGCGTTGTAACCATTATGTATTTTCAATCACTTATACGTACACTAATATAGTAGACGAAAAAATAAAATTAAAACAATCGTATATGTTCTTTCATCATACATCTATTGTAAATAACTTTAATACCATTATTGATAGCAATTTTTTCTGCATCAGAATTATGTATTCCTTCCTGTAATCATAATATTTTTATATTTTTTTTCTTAATTATGTCATTTACCACATCTAGAACTTCGGATTTCCTGAATACATTTACAATATCCATGTCTGATTGAACATCAGAAACTTTATTAAAAGATTTTATTCCTATAATTTGATCATAATTTGGATTTATTGGTATAACATTAAATCTATGCTCTATCAAATACTTTGGAACATAATGAGCAGATTTTTCTTTTTTTTCTGACATTCCGACAACTGCAATATTTTTAAAATCATAAATTAGTTTAATCTTATCATCACTATAATCTTCATTATTCACAATATCATATAATTTACATATTATTTATTTTTATAAGTCAACAGAACTAATTTTCATATTTTTATTTTTATAATAAATTTTTTTCTATTAACTGAATATAAATTTCTTGATATCCAAACTCTAATTGAGGTTTTTAAAAAACTAGCTGATCTATATATTGTACAGGCAAATAAAAAATACATTAAATATGGAAACATTTTTTTCTTGGTATGAATCTAGATTAAAAAATTATTCTATAGAAATTAAACATTCAAAATATAATGATATTCACCTTTCTGCTGTAAAACATGATTTAGGAATAAATTGGTCTAAATATCATAAAACACTTTTAGAACCATTTTTGGGAAATATTTAAGCAACCAATAGAAATAGAAATAATTGATACTACGTTAGTATTTAGATCAAAAAAATAATAACATATATTATCAAGTAGATAATATATATAAATTACACATCATGTTCTGAATGCTGTGGACTATAACAAATTTATTTCTTTTTTGTGTATTAAAAATATGTGAATGACTTGTTCCATATTTTTATATGTTGTATCATCCGTCTATACAACAAAATCCACAATTACATATTTCATTTTCAAAAGATTCGCATTTGATATTTTGATTCATATAATTTAAATATAACGAGATCAATATATATCTTACGAATAATATTATTATTTATATCATATTTAACGTTATTAGTATAAATCATATGATATATGTCGTTATATAAAATTTAAATGACGATATTAATTTGTTATAACAATGAAAATTATCTAAAATTCATAAATATTATAATAATTGTTTAAATTAAAAAGGTTTGTTGATAAATTATAAATTTTGCTAAATGAAGTTTATATTATTTATTTTTTATTATATATTTGCTAGCAGATTTAATGTTGCTAGTACTAAGCTGTAGTAAATTACTAATGCCAGAAATCCATCTACTGTAGTTGGTCCAAGACAAAAATTATAATCTTTGTTTGGTTCACCGTCTTGGACCAATTTAATTATTGATATTATATTTTATTTTTATAATCTTGATTTTATTGTTTATCCTACATTAATGGATTTTGATATTTATTTTATCATTTTTCTTCTTTAGATGAAATTACAGTAAAATATTTGTCTATATTTTCAAAGGATTTGATTTTGTGGTCTTGTTAATTATTATTAAATTAACATTACAATTTTTTTCTACTTTATCTTTAGTACTTTCTGATATGAGTATTTCATTTCTTTCTGCTCAGTTTTCCCATCGAGTGTAATTATCATCTGAGAAAAGGCATATGAAACAGCATCAAATAATGTTTCTGGATTAAGTCTATTGATAGAATATATAGTTATATCTTTTTGATTATCTGTATTATTACTATCTATCTATGTTTACGTCTTCATTTTGTGCATTAACATTTGCTACAGAAAAGAATCATATTAAAACGAACCATATCAACAATATTATATAATATTTTATTTTTAATTATAATGTAGTTACTTCTAATATTTTTTTGTATGACGGTATATTTTTGACAATCAAATCAATTTCCAATTGGCAAATATAATTTTTTCTAGCAATAAATAAATCAAATCAACAAACTATATTTATTATAATGATGGAATAATTATGACTCAGTCTAAGTTACTTATCTTGATCACTTCCAATGTTTTGATTTGTCTAAAAATACTTGACCGTATTGTTCTCCTATCATAAATTCCTTCTCATATGAAACTTTGCCACCTTTGGCCAGTAATTCACTCACTTTAAAAAAATAAAACTCAAGTTCAGGAGGGCTAATTACAAGAACATGTCCACCATCATTTCCCACAACAAACTTATGTGAAGCTCCCTTAGGTACAAAAATTAGATCTCCCGGCTTTCCATTTATTGTTTTTCCATCTAATGTAAATTCATAATCACCCGCAAGTATGTAAAAGATTTCCGGTCCTTTAGGATGAAAATGTAATGCAGGTCCTATATTAGGTGGATGAAATGTATCTAGAACAGTATATCTACCATTTGTTTCAGATGTAAGAACTTTGATGGTAAATTTTGCACCATGAAAATCAAATGTTTTATTCTTCACAAAAAATATTTGTTGTTTTAAAGATATATCTGTTTAATTTTGAAAAATTAGACTTAAACAAAAATAATTTTGAACTATACTGACTAACCGAAGTTCGTTTACTGATAATTAATTGTCAAATCTATTTTATTATGTATAAAAATCAAGTATGACTACATAATCTAGATATACGAATTTATGTTAATCATTAGTTTTGACAAACTTTTTTTACATTTCAAAATAATTTCAATTTATCTCCAATAAATAATCTTTGATATTTAATTCATAAAATTAGATATATCTATTCACTGATCTTTGTATTCATATCTGCTTGAATTACCACAGCATAAGAATTCATATTTTATAAAACCTTTAGATTTAATGATTATACTAATTCAAATTAATTAATTTGGCAATAATATCTGAAATCATATAAACAAATTTCTTGTGTTCAATCTACTTTTTGTTTCTTACACTTTTCATTAGAAGAAAATATACTCAAGTTTTTTGTATACAAAACTTAAAAAGAAAATTAATAAAATATAAGATAAGATATATAATATGAGTACTAAAGCACCTCCAGGCACTGAACATTTAGATCAAGATGATAAAAATACTATATCTGATAAAATATTTGACTTTTCACAAGAATCTGTATCCAGATTAATTAAAGATGGAATACATGGTACACTTAATATAATTTACCAAGAAGAAAATGATAAAGGATTATTCAAGGAATGGTTATCAAGGTTTATAAAAGAAATTGATAAAGATCTTTTAGAACCCATCTTGAAATTTAAAGAAAAAGAAAGGTTATAGAAATTTTTTTGTATTCTATCTTTATTTTTCTACATAATTTAAATTTACATAACTACTAATAGTATTCTTATAATAAAATGTTAAAATGTTTAAATTGTTATATTGACTATTCTCCAACATTAAAAAAACCAATATGCCTAAATTGTGGTTTTTGTTATTATTGTAGAGAATTTACATGTTTTCATAATAATGAAGCTTGATAAAATTTAGCTTTTTGTAAGTCCAAATTCTTTTCTGTTAAATATAAAATAATAATTCCAATTATAATTGAAACTTTATCAAAATATTGAAAATAAAAAAATTAGAATGGTAAAATGAATTCTATCTCATTAATCATAGTTTCCATGTCAGTATCAAGATTTTTGCAATCTGTTTTGACTTTGTCTAATAATCGATCGAGATTTTGATCAATTATATCATTGTATAAATCTGGTTCTACACCGTTTTCATTTAATTCATGTTCATTTTCTGCGATTTTGCCTTCAGTATCACCATCTGGTACTATAGACAATAATTGATCCCATGTTATAAGTGCAATAGCAAGATCGTCACATCTGACTTGTTATTATTTGCATTTATTGAATCTACTATCTCTACATGATTTATAAATATCCATTCTGCCTCATCAAAATTCATTTCAACTACGATCTTATATTCTTGAAGAACAATATTTCCAGGAATAGAAAAACTAAAATTCGCACAATCTTCTATAGCTTGATTAGATCCACAGGTATTACTTTCAAGCAC
>JBNAIF010000156.1:0-4521 GCA_050043595.1 Nitrososphaeraceae archaeon
AAGATGTTCCAGAATCTATTGAAGAGACACAAGATCAAAATCAACTAGAGACATTTGAAGATGTTCCAGAATCTATTGAAGAGACACAAGATCAAAATCAACTAGAGACATTTGAAGATGTTCCAGAATCTATTGAGCCACCATTTAAACTACCTTCATTATTCCCATAATCTTTTCATAATTAATAAATGTACAAAAATACGAAACATATTATTAAATAGTCATTTTATTTTAATAAATATATCTAAAATTGTATTGTGATTATTTATTACATTTATTACCAATTAAAATATATTTTACATTGAAACAGCTATTTTATCTAATCCTGTCTAATTGGATAATCTCCTGATAATATTTTCATGCATTGGATATTTCTTAACTAGTTCTTCTTTTCTTGATAATTCAAAATCATCAAATTCAAAACCAGGTACTACTGTACATCCTACCAATGAATATGATGATTTTTCAGATACTTCTGCAGCAAACCATAAATCCTTTTCAATGATCATTTGCATTTTTTCATTACCGTGCTTTATATTGTTTCCAATTATATTTGAAGATAGACTAGAATTTTTTTCAATCACATGAACAATTATGTTACTGCCATAGTAAAAATGCCATATTTCATCTGACTTGATTTTGTGAAAAGATGAAAAGTCATTACCTTCTAATAGATAGTAAATTGATGTTGCCAAAGAACGTTTCTGGTTTTTGCTATTTTCAAAATAAATATCTGAACGATAATTTTCTTTATAGTATCCGCCTTCAGGATGTTTGATTAATCCTAGTTTTTTTATCCAATATTCAACACTTATCATTACTTTATAGTTTGTTATTAAAATATTTAATTATATTATAAAATAATATTATTTTAAGAAATTTAATAGATCTTAAGACATTGTATTGATAATATCTACTTTCAAGATCTCTAAATTTAATATCGATTTACTATCTTTTTTAAACAAATTTGTTTTAAATCTTGCTTTTTCTTATTTCACAAATTTCTATTAATAACGAAATTTCATTAAAAATCTTAACTGATAATCTATATATTTGTAATTTCTACAGTTCCTTTTAGGTAACTAATTTTTTATCATTTAAATATCTATTAAAAATTATCATAGTTATCTATTAAATTAAAAATTTGATACAAAAATTTATTAAATCTTTTCAAACTTTGAACAAAATTCTTTCTTATCTTTTTTATTTTATTGATGATAGTTCTATTAGAATCTAATTATCTAATTCTTCAATATTTTCTTCTTATATTTTTTTTGTTAAAAATTAATCCATCAATATATATTTTATACAATTTGTTATTTTTTAATGAGGTATAATAGTTCTTATTCTATATTATGGACTGCTTTTATTGCATCTATAATATTCATTGGAAATTTGGGCTACACATTTAATGAGGTATTTGCACAATATCCAAAAGATTCGTATACTCATGAAGATAATGCTTATCCTCACCCATCTTATCCTGTTTTACACAAAATTATTCTAGGTGTCAAAGAAATACCATTGATTGGTGGAAATCTATATGCATATGAAATGATCAAGCATGAACTCTATAGCATTGATAATCCTTCTAAATTAATAAATGACATTACTGATCGTTATACCAGTGGACCGACTATTCCTGGACCTTCAATAATAATCGAAGAAGGTGATATAGTCTCTCTTACTTTAGAAAACCCAAAAGTTGGTGGTGCACCTGGTATGGTTAGTGTTCACGTACATGGAATTCATTATCCTATAACTAGTGATGGAACATTAGTTGATGTCAACAAAATAGGAGATCAAGGGGTTGAACCAGATAATTCAATTACATACAGTTGGACAGCAGGTCCTGGAACTGCAGGTACATGGCCATATCATGATCATACCTTGGGTCTTAATGCAGAAGGGAAAGATCCCAATGGACTGGAAATGAGTGGTTTGTTTGGTACTTTGATAATTGATAGCTCAAAAGGTTATACTACTGCATTAATTGATGATGAACCAAAAATTGTTAATCTAAACGAAATATCCAAAGATGTAATCTGTTGGGTTACGGATGATGCTTTTTGGTGTGACGAAATAATTAATTCTCAAGCATACGAACACGTCGCTCTTTGGGAAAATCCAACAATTAAAGCAAAAAATGGTGAATTAATACGATTCCATCTTTATAGTATAGGAACTGATTTTACAAAATTTGAGCTCACTGGATATGAATGGTTAAAACCTGGAACTGAACAGATTGTTAAATCGCAAACATTTGGTCCTCTTGAAAGTATTGTATTTACTATAGAAGCAAATGACGGTAATGCAGAATATAGAGACATCATACGGTCACATTTTAAGTCTGGGATGTTTGGTCAATTCATAGTTGATAGTTCTGGAATAAGTATTCCTGGAGATAATCCATTGACATTATAGGAGGAAGTGAGAAAGCGAATGAATAAATTTACAACATCATTTATTATAGGATTATTTGCAACTATCCTATTAACTTCTACAATAACTGCGTCGCAGATTCCTGTTATGAATTTACAAAAGAATACTGAATATTCTATTGATGGATTACATCCAGTAATTAAAACGGTAGATGCTCTAGAAGATAATAATGTAAATATTAAAGCAGATATCAACAAAACACAAGAAGTAAATGGAACAATACAAGAAAATGATATTAAAGCAAACATCAACGAAACACAAGAAGTAAATACATTATCATCTTATGATCCTGATAATTCATATGGAAAAGATAAAACATATTATGAAGAAAAACCTAGAAAACCAAAAACTCATGAAGTAGTATTAGAAGTAGTTCCAGTTTCTGCAGAGGGTGGTGCAATACCAACTGGTCATATTGCTTACAAAATGAATAAACATATTGCATATGACGGAGAGTCATGTAAAGAAGATTTCTACAAATATTGTGAAGATTTAACCTATAGGTATTCTGATATTGGTACAATACCAGGACCAACAATTGAAATGTATGAAGGTGACACATTAATATTAGAGACACATATTCCATCAATGGATGGGTTTAATGATTATGATGTTAAAAAACAGATACTAAAACCAAAAAAACCAGGTACATTTGAATACTTTGGAGAAAAGAATAAAGAAATCGGTTTATTTGGTGCTATTATAGTTCATCCTACCTATGATAAAAAAGACATGTATGGAATTAATGCCCTTATTGATGGCGAAATTCAACAAGTAGATATCAATGACATTAAGAAACAATATGTCTTGTACATGGTTGGATCAACATTCTGGGGAATGGAAATTGATGAAAATCACATCCAAAAACCTTTGTGGATAAATCCTACTCTTGGAGCAGATTTAGGTGACCTAGTACAATTTCATATTCTTGGTGCAGCTCATGATCATACATTTCATCTACATGCACATAGGTGGTTAGATCCAGGTACAGGTAATGTCATTGATACAAAAACCATCCTACCTGGAACAACACACAGCTTCATTGTTCAAGCTGGTAATTTTGTAGGCCCAGGAAATTGGCAATATCATTGTCATGTATTTGCACATATGGAAGCTGGAATGATGGGTAATTTTGTTGTAGGTGATCAAGGAGATAATACACAAAGAATTGCAGGAGCATCACCTTATGATACCGCATCTATATCTACAATTACTGGTTCTAATTTTGTAACTTTCCAAATTACAGATGAACCAGGAATATGGTTCAATAATATAGCTAATCTTAATAGGATTGTACCAGAATTAGGTGGATCTTTAGGTATTTTGAATCCAAATGGAACTGCACATTTCATCATGACAGACACTAATACCGTTCATACTGTTACAAGTTTACTATGGCCTACAGGATCAAAGAATATGCCTTTTGATCAAATGACTGGAAATGACGGTGGAGCTTCTGTGCAACTTGATAAACCTGGTCTGCATGTTTTTACTTGTAAAATACATCCTTACATGTTTGCAGGAATTATTGTTGATGATCCTAATACTTTTACTACTACTACAAATGGTGAAAATGTACCTGCTTATGATATTGGAGATAAACTAACATTAGTTAACGGAATTGAATTAGATACAACACCGAGCAATACTACAGGATCTACTTTTCCAATATTCACCTCATTAGTTAAAACATTCTTTAAGGTAACCAATTTTGGAAATTGGAAAGACTATAGAGCTAATCCAACAGATGTCTTGAGTCTTCCACCTGTAATGGTTAAATTAGGAGGAGATAATATCGTATCACTAGATATATTAAATAATACTGGAACAAATGATCGGTTATTCAATCCCCAAGTTCCAGGAATTGGTGAAGTGTGGGTAAATACTCAATTCGAAATCACCGAAGGAAAATCAAAACCTGGAACTGCTACAAAAGTAAACACTTCTACATGGGAAGTTGAACAAAAGGTATCTCTTCCTGAAATTAATATGAATCATCCTCATAACATGTGGACTGATTCAGATCAAAAAATAATTTATCAAACCATGTGGTTTGATGATCGTCTAGCTGTATTTGAT
>JBNAIF010000157.1:0-14141 GCA_050043595.1 Nitrososphaeraceae archaeon
TGTGTGTGTGTGTGTGTGTGTGTGTGTGTGTGTGTGTGTGTGTGTGTGTGTGTGTGTGTGTGTGTGTGCATGGTACATAGTGTTTGTGTGACAGAGAGGCTAAACTACATTAGTATAATATAGCCGCGAATCTTATCGTTCATAGTGAAACATATAATGTCAATTCGAAAGTTTTTACTGAAGCGTGTGCTACATGATAGTTCAGGCTTAACCTAACATAGATGGGGCCTCAACATTCACTCATGTCTGTGTTGATAGCAGCCAAACTGTACTAAAGCACCACAGACCCTCTCATTCATATCTGTGTTGGTAGCAGCCAAACTGTACTAGAGCACCACAGATCCTTCATCTCATCTACATCAGTAATCCAGCTGAAAGAGAAAAAAACCCAGGGTAGCTGCCGGGGATCGAACCCAGGGCCTCCTGCTTGAGCTGCAGGTGCTCTGCATGCACACTATTGTACATGTATAATATGCATACTGTAGTTATGCACGAAAAAAGAGCAGAAAAACTGAAAGATGCAGATGAGTTTCTTAACCCAACACCTCTAGCTGACACGTGGCTCTGCATTTTGCATGATGTAATGGTAAGTAAAGTAAGTGATGTCTTAGTTAATGCTCTAGACGAACCATTAGGATATGCAATAAATTGGGGAAGGATATGGTCATTGTGGCCAGTACATTTAGAAACTGCTTGTTGTAGTGTAGAATTTGGAGCTGCATCAAGTCCAAGATATGACGTAGAGAGATTTGGAATAATAGAAGCTTTTGGTTCATTACGACAATGTGATCTGATAGTGGTTCAAGGAACAGTAACTAGAAAAATGGCTCCAAGATTAAGAATGGTGTATGATCAAATGGCTGAACCAAAATACGTAATTGCTATGGGTGCATGTTCAATAACAGGTGGTCTATATATTGATTCATACAACGTTCTTCCTGGTATTGATGGTGTGGTACCTGTTGATGTATACGTTCCAGGTTGTCCACCTAGACCAGAAACACTTATTCAAGGATGTATGCTTCTTCAGGAGAAAATAAAAAGGTCGAAGATAAAGTAATATGAATACTATTAATTATGATAATAATTTAAATGGTTTAATAATACCAAAAATAAATGATATCTATTCTAGTAATTTTGAGGACTTTTATCAATTAGCTGAATCGTATTTGGATTCTTATATTGTAAGTACTTTTTCTGATGATATATCGTCTCAGAATGTTGATTCTAAAACCAATAATATCAAGAGTACAAAAAAACAAAAAATCTCGAATAATAATAAAGTTCCAAATACACTAGATAATTCTGATTCAAATTTAGAATTTGAAAACTCAATTTTAAATCAGATTTCATCAAAATTTGGTGAAAAGATAAGATTAATTTTCATACAACCAAAAAGAATTAAAATATTCGTAAATCCTTCTGATATAATTGAAGTAGCTAAATTTTTGAAAGAAATTGGTCTTGATCATGCTGAATCTGTAGCTGGGACTGATTACCCAGATGAAAATGTTATTGAAGTAATATATCATTTGAGCTCATATTCGAGAGTAGATCTTAATTCGATGATTTTTGCTTTATCTACTAAAACAGATCGAGATGATGCCAGACTTCCTACATTAATACCAATTTTTAATAGTGTTGAATATCATGAACGAGAAACTTTTGAAATGTTAGGTGTTTATTTTGAAGGACACCCACGGAACGAACGTTTTCTACTTCCTGAAGATTGGGCAGATATTCCTCCTTTACGAAAAGATTTTAAAATTAAAGGGAGATGATTGATAAAATATACAACACTAATTCAAATCAATTTGAAAAGAAGTTACAAGAAGCACATAAACTAGGTTTAGAAATAGTAAAAGAATCTAAAGAAGACCAATTAATGACTTTAAGTGTAGGACCTCAACATCCAGGATCAGGACACTTTCGTTTTGTTATTAAGGTAGATGGAGATTATATTGTATATTGTGACCCTGATCCAGGATATGTTCATAGAGGAGAAGAAAAAATGTCTGAATACAGGAACTTTATCCAAAATATCCCACATCTGGAAAGACCTGTTATTCATGATTCTACTAACATTACTTATGCATATAGTTTAGCAGTAGAACAACTATTAGATATTCATGTTCCACGAAGAGGGCAATTCATTCGTGCTATTGCATCAGAACTAAATAGAATTGTATATACTTTATATTGGTTAGCTATTTATGGAATTTTTTTGGGCCATTCAACCATGTTTATGTGGCCTGCTGGTGATAGGGAATTATTTATTGATTTATTAGCAGCCTTAAGTGGTGCACGTGTTACTCATGCTTATAATATTCCCGGAGGTGTTAGGAATGATGCGCCACATGGTTTTAAGGAAAAATGTCTTAGATATATAAATTATTTTGAAAAGCGATTAAATGAATATGAAGATATTTTTTATAATAATCCCTTATTTAGACAAAGAACAGAAAATGTTGGAATTTTAACTAAAGAAGATGCTATAAAACTTGGTGTAACTGGATCAGTTCTACGAGGATCAGGTATTCCATATGATATTCGAAAAGTCGAACCATATGATGTTTACGATGAAATAGACTTTAAAGTTCAATATATGAAAACATGTGACTCTTTTGCAAGGGCATATATTCCATTTTTAGATATGAGGGAATCATGTCATATCATTAGGCAATTATTAGATAAAATGCCAGATTCTGGTGAAGTACGAACTAAATTACAGTCAAACCCAAAAGGAAGACATGGTGAATCTTATAAAAGAGTTGAATCTGGTCGGGGATCTCTTGGTTACTATATTGTTAGTGACGGAAGTCCAAAACCTTATAGAGTAAAGATTTCAGTTTCATCGTTTAGAAACATCTTAGCATTGCCTCATCTTCTAATCGGATCAAAAATGGGTGATATGCCATCTATATATTGGGCATTGAATTATTGGCCAGTGGAGGCAGATAGATAATCATGGCAACAGCTCCCAAAGATTTTCGATTTGGAAATTTTGTCGGTTCTATTGTATGGCTTGTATTTTGGATATTAATTATTGTAACTTTAGTTGGATTACCAATTCTTTTCATAGTATTATTTTATATTCCTATGCCGTACCATGACGGCGAAGTAATTACTCCTTATCTATTTTTATCTATGATTGTAGATCCTACTAGAACTATTCCTATAATCGACTTTTTAATACATACAGATATCTTTAGAGCTGCAGTTTTTCCAGGATTTCTTTATGCTACATTAATTGCAGCTGCAACTATTTTTATTGAACGAAAATTTCTTGCAAAAATGCAATTACGAACAGGACCATTATACGCCGGAAAAATTGAAGGCATATTGCAGTTGATGGCCGATGGATTAAAATTAATATCAAAAGAAATAATCATTCCTTCAGGTGCTGATAAACCAATTTTCTGGAGCACTCCAGTAATTTTTGTGGCTACCGCTGCAGCTGTTACTACATTAATTCCAGTTGCACCAGGATGGGTTGCTGCAGATGTTGATGTTGGATTATTGGTAATATTTGCTGTACTAGGATTTTTCCCACTTATTGCCCTCCTTTTTTCTTGGTCAAGTAATAGTAAATATCCATTCATTGGTGGATTACGCGCTCTTCATCAAATGATTGCATTTGAGATTCCATTTATTTTATCTGCATTGTCTGTTGTATTGCTATCTAGTTCGTTAAATCTTACAAAAATCGTAGAATCTCAAAATATGTTTTGGTTTATTTTTATAGCTCCAATAAGCGCATTTGTATTTTATATTTCCTCGCTTGCTGAGTTAGAACGAGTTCCATTTGACTTACCTGAGGCAGAAAGCGAAATAGTAGCTGGTTGGCTAACTGAAACATCTGGTATGATTTATGGATTAATACAACTAGGAACATATCTTAAACTTTATGTTCTTGCAGCTCTTTTTGTAGTTCTATTCTTAGGAGGGTGGAGTGGTCCACAAATATTTCCAACAGAATTAGATCCAAATCATACTGGAGATCGATTATATAATGGGGAAATAGTAAATAATGTGTTTTGGTTTACGATAAAAACATTTGGAATGATCATGCTAATATTATTACCAAGAGGAATAAATCCAAGAATACGAATTGATATTCTTCTTCATACTGGATGGTATAAATTAATTGTTTTATCTTTTATCAATATCTTTATTGTATTAACGCTAATATATGGTGGAATAATAACTCCAGGAGGTTTACAATAACAATGGTTTCATTCATCAAGAGATCCAATTTAGAAAAAGACTCTATCATTAAGAAAACTTCTTCTGCTAGTGATTTTATCAAGGCAATAGAATCAGGATCTAAACATCTTGTTTTAAAAAGATTTACATTAAGATTTCCTGAACAGAAATTAAAATTTGTTGGCGATGGTTATCAATTTGATCCAAAACGTGGAGTGGGTATTGCTGGAGCCAGAGGTAGACATATACTCTTTCATGATAAATGTACTGGCTGTCAATTATGTGCTATAACATGCGAAGGAATTGCTGAAGCAATAGGAATGGTTAAAGTTAATGAAAAATGGAAACAAAATAAAAAAGCAATTATGCCACAAATTGATTATGGTAAATGTGTTTTTTGTGGATTGTGTGTTGATGCATGTCCTTTTTACGCTTTATTCATGACTGACGATTTTGAATTATCCTCTTATACGAAAGAACATCTGATTTATACTCCTGCACAATTATCTGTTAAGCCTAAATACGATGGTTCTGTAGATGTGAAAATAAGTTCTAGAGGAGCTTCACATGGTTGAACCAGTTTTTGTAGGATTATCTGTATTAACTATTGGTTCTGCATTATTTGCTTTAGAAAGCAGAGAGATAGTTTATGGTGCTATAGGTTTGGCAATCTCTATGTTGGGTATTGCAGGATTTTTCATAATTTTAGATGCGCCATTTGTTGCAATGTTTCAAATAGCTGTGTATGTAGGCGCAGTCGCAGTTCTTGTTATATTTATTGTAATGTTGGTAAGAACCGAAGCATTATTTTCTAAAAAAGAAGATCGAAGTAGAAAAATAAGCGGATTAATCTTCTCCTTGATGATGCTGATAGGCATAGGAATTATTTTGTTTAATTCTGAATTAACAAAAGTAGAATTTGGTCCAGTTATGGATAACATTGTAAATAAGATAGGCAATGAAATGCTTACGTATTATTCACCAGCATTTATTCTACTAGGATTAACGTTGGCTGGTTCTATAATTGCTGCATTATCTTTAGCGAGAAGAGAATCAGATAATAATGAAACTTTTGATGATGATAGAAAAGATACAACCTCTATTAATAGGAGTTATCAAAATAAAAATTGACTGAATTAATTAATTTTGTACTAATTTCACTTATTCTAGTTTCTATTGGAATTTACGGATTAATTGTAAAACGAAATGCAATAAGAATGATATTTGCAATTGAGATTATTGCCAATGCTGCAAATCTCAATCTTATCGCCTTCTCTAGATATCTTGGTGATGTTCAAGGTCAGGTATTTGCATTATTTGCAATTGCAATTGCCGCTGCAGAAGTGGCAGTTGGATTAGCTATTATTATTATTGCATATAGACTTTATCGTGATATAGATGTGGCTGAATTTAAGAGTATGAAAAGATGATGGCAATGATAAAATATATTAAATCAACAAATAAAACAAAAGGAGATTTCTAAAAATGACAGAGTCATTCCTTACTATTGCGGTATTTTTACCATTACTCATGGCGCCTATTGCATATATTTTAGGAAAGAAAAAAGGAACTACTATTGTAACTTGGTTTTCATTTGCAATTCTCTTTATTTCTACTATTTTTATATTAGTTTCAGGTCTTGGATTATCTCCAGAAAATCCTGTTCATGAAGAAATATACCCCTGGAGCCAATTTGGTGATTTTGGATTACGACTTGATGGTTTTAGTGCTCCATTTGCAGTTACAATTTACATAATATCTACTGTTCTTACTATATATTCAAAACCGTATATGATTAGAAAAATAGCTGGTCAATTTGAAAATCTTAAACCAAAAAAAGAAAAAGATTACGATCTTCCGGGAGATGATGATACTGATGAAATTAATATTCCCAACAAAAACGATGATAAAAATATAAACCATGATACTAATTTAATGGAACATAATTCATCAAATACTAACGTACAACAGCAATTATCTAAAAATTTATATGAAAAAGAGATACATATAGATTCCAAAATAAATGACCAGATCGGTCTTTATTTCGCATTATTCCTAACTTTTGCAATGGGTATGGTAGGTACAGTACTTGCCACCAATCTGATAGAATTTTATGCTTTTTTTGAATTAATGTTAATTCCAGCTTTTTTTCTGGTAGCTCTTTATGGTTATCCTACTAGAAAAAGAGTTTCATTAATGTTCTTTTTTTGGACACATGTTGGTGCCGTATTATTATTACTTGGACTAATAAGTATGGGTCTATTTTCAGGTGGTTTTGATTTTGATACTATTAGAGAAAATATTGTTAATATTCCGCAACAATGGCTGGGATTAGTTGTCTTTGCGGTAGTAGTTGGAATAGCAGTAAAACTTGGTGCATTTATTCTACATGTTTGGATCCCTCCTACTTACGCGGAATCACCTACTCCAATTTCTGCTATGATTGCTGCAGCTATGAGTGGTATAGGTGTGTATGCATTATTTAGAATATGGATTGATCTATTGTCCATATCTTATTCTGATTATAGTATTTACATTAACCTTTGGGGATTAATCACCATGATATACGGCGGAGCTATGGCTTTGATGCAAGATGATCTCAAGAAATTATTAGCTTATTCTAGCATAAGTCATATAGGATATATAATTTTTGGATTTGGTACTCAGAGTGTATTAGGTTTAACCGGAAGTACAATGATGTGGGTCGCTCATGCGTTAGGTGAAGCGATTTTATTTATGGCTGTTGGATCGATTATACTTCAAGCTAGAACCAGAAGTATATCTAATTTGGGTGGTTTAGCAAGAAAAATGCCTTATACTGCTACTATAACAATGATCGGTGTTTTAACTATGATAGGGGTTCCTCCAACAGCTGGATTTATGGCTGAATGGATTATGTTTAATGGTGCATTACAATCTGGAACAGAACAAATGGATTCGTTCAGAGTATTATTATTTGCACTCGCCATTCTTTCTACAATCTTAACAGCAGCTTATTTATTGAGAATGTTCAAAAGAGTTTTCTTTGGAAAATTGCCCAAGGAATTTGAAAATATGAGAGATTCTAGTAAAATAATTATCGTACCAATGGCATTTATAGCTGCTCTTTCATTATCTATGGGAGTGTATCCTGATCCTGTTATAAATCCAGTTATTGGATATATTGAAAATCTATTCATAAATGATACTACGATTTCATTTACTCCAGTAACTGGCAATAATATTGATTCTAATGTAATTTCAATATCATCTGAAAATACACACGAGTCAATTTCAAAATAAATCAAAAATGGTGAGAAAAAGAAAAAATGGTTGAAACAATTGGGTTTGAAGGAATTGCGATAAACGTTTGGTTAGTTTGGATGCTGCCATTCATAGGAGCCGCATTAATACCTGCACTTGCAAAAAAGAATAAAACTATTTCAAATTATTCTGGAGTAGGCTTTGCGTTATTAAGTGCAATTTTTGCATCTACTTTAATACCTCATATATTTTCTGATGATGAAATTCATAGTCAAATCCCATGGATTTCTGCATTAAGCATAGAAGCTGGAATATTGGCAGATCCATTGTCTATAATTATGACCAATTTGGTAGCATGGATTTCATTTCTAATTTTTGTATATTCTCTAGGTTATATGCATAATGATAGAGATCTTACAAGATATTGGTTTTTTATGCTATTCTTCATAGGTTCTATGCAGTTAATAGTACTTTCTGATAATCTCTTAATGCTATTTTTCGGCTGGGAAGGTGTAGGTTTAGCATCATATGCCTTGATCGGGTTTTGGTATGCTGATAAAAGGAAAGATTATGTTGGAAAAGAGGGTCATATTGTAAGAAGTATTGCGATGTGGGCCTCACCTACGCATGCAGGAATAAAGGCATTTTTGATGACTAAAGCAGGGGATGTAATGATGCTTAGTGGGATGTTTCTTATCTTTATGTACGCAGGAACATTTGGTTTCAAAGAATTACTTGAAGATCAAACTTGGGCGCAAGTAATGAACGATCAAAACTTGCTTGTCCCAGCTGCGATATTGTTATTTGGAGGAGCAATAGGCAAATCTGCACAATTTCCACTAAATGAATGGCTTCTTGAAGCAATGACTGGACCTACTGCCGTATCTGCTTTGATTCATGCTGCAACAATGGTTAAGGCTGGTGTATTTTTAGTAGCCAGAATCGGGCCTCTTTTCTTTGCACTATCTGTATTAGATACTGCTCAATTTTTTGAAATAATCGCCTGGATTGGTGCTATAACTGCTTTTCTTTTAGCGACTCAAGCAATAGTTAATCCAGAAATCAAAAAGGTTTTGGCATATTCTACTGGCTCTCAAATAGGCTACATGATGATGGCTTTAGGTATCGCAGGACTTTCTACTCAATTCGTAGATGGGTATACTGCAGGATTTTTCCATCTAATGAGTCATGCCATGTTTAAGGCAGCTTTATTCATGGCTGCAGGTGCAATATTACATTCAATTGGATCACGTTTTATGACTGATATGGGGGGAATTAGAAAATATATGAACAAAACATTTATCTTTATGTTGCTAGCCGGTCTATCTTTGGCAGGTGCACCATTAGTTACATCTGGGTTTTGGAGTAAGGATGCAATATTTGCTGCATTGCTAGAATCAGAGTATTCATCCAGTACTGGATTATTTATAATTGCAGTGGTTGTTGCAATAATGACCGCGTTTTATACTTTTAGGATGATTGGAATGGTGTTCTTTGGAAATAAAAGTAAATATATTGAAGAATTAGAAACAAAACAGAAACATATTCATGAAGCAAGTCCTATAATGTGGATACCTTTTGCAATACTATCTGTTGGAACCATAATTATAGGTACTGTTGGATTTTTATTCGAAGCAGAAATTCATCATATATTAAGTACGTATTTAGCAAGTAGTTTTGATATAGTTTCTAGTGATCATAATGGCGGAATCGTTTCAGAAGGGTTATCGGCTATTAATCCTGTAGCAGTTATATCATCTGTAATTGCATTCGGTATTGGCGCTGGATTAGGAATATTATTTTACGTTATCAGGAAAAGTGATCCAGAAATTATTTCAAAGAATACAATCCTTAAACAAATCTGGAAATTTTTGTACGACCGTTGGTATCTTAATGCCTTGGATTATTGGGCCTTTGCAAAAATACCTTTATGGATATATGATAAAATATGGCGATATTTCGAGAAAATAATTATTCAAGGAATTAATCCAGTATTTCAATATTTAATGATTGGTTCATCTAAATTAGTAAAGTTGACACAAACAGGAGTTACTCAAACATATCTTTTTGTTTTCGCGGCGGGATTATTTGTCATGCTAATTATGCTATTTTTATAGGAGATAACATGAGGGAGGATATGAGATAAAAAAAATGGTAGAAATAACATCCACTCCAATAATAATTACAATATTACTTGGAACAATAGGATTACTTATCCCTGTAGTAGATGCTATACGAAAAGAAAAAACAGGTAAAAATAAAAACAAATTGTATAGTGCTATTACATTTGGAACTTTAATAATAGCTATATTGATAGTTATAGTAAGAATTTTTACAGGTGAATCAATTCCTGCATTTGATCTAACACAAGAAGGTGTATTATCAGATGATATGTTTGGTTCCTTCTTTGCGGTATCTTTATTAATTGTGTCTATATTAGTTTCTGCTTCTTCATGGAATTATGTTCGTGGTATTGCAAATACTGCATCATATTATTCATTAATATTGCTATCAAGCATAGGAATGGTTCTTATCGCATATTCTACAGATTTTGTAATGTTATTTATTGCTTGGGAATTAATGTCAATACCCACTTATGCTCTGGCAGCTTATGCTAAACGTGATCCAATTTCAAATGAGTCCGCTATAAAATATTTCATGTTTGGGGCATTATCATCTTCATTATTGGTATTAGCAATAGGTTTTACATATGTTGTAACAGGCACTACTAACATTTCAGAATCTATTTCTATATTAGCTAATCTAGAAGAAGGTTTTGTTCCAGTAAGTATTCTTGCAATAGGGTTATTTGTTGCTGGATTTGGATTTAAAATGGGATTGGTTCCATTTCATATGTGGTTACCAGACACATATGAAGGATCTCCTACTACAATAGGTGCTTTATTAGCTGCAGGAACAAAAAAAGCAGGATTTGCTGCAGCAATAAAAGTAGTTGTAATAGGCACATTTGCATTAGGTAATGACTGGGGACTTATCTTAGGAATTTTAGCAGTTGTAACCATGACTGTAGGTAATTTAGCTGCTTTAAGACAGAAAAGCGTAACAAGAATATTAGCGTATTCCAGTATTGCACAAGCAGGATATATTTTAATTGGATTAGCTGTTGCACCCTATTCTGATATAGCGCTAGATGGATCACTTTTTCACATATTGAATCATGCTGTTATGAAATCAGGTGGCTTTTTGGCAGTTGCTGCTATAGCTATAGCAATATCTAGTTATAGCTTGGAAAAATATACTGGTTTAGGTCGCCGGATGCCAATTACTGCAATTGCATTTGCTATTGCATTACTTGCTTTAGCAGGAGTACCTCCTCTAAATGGTTTTTGGAGTAAACTAGTCATTTTTGAATCCGCTATTGATAGCGGTGCGGTTATTCCATGGGGACCTTATTTGGCAATATTTGGTGTTTTAAATAGTGCTTTATCTTTGGGATATTATTTATGGATAATCCGAAAAATGTATCTTGATGATCCTGTTGATAAAAGTAGACTTAAAGAACCAAAAGCAATACTTGGTGTTCTAATATTTACAGTAATATTTATGGTAGGTTTTGGAATATGGCATGCACCATTGTTAGAATTTGCTTCATCGTCATCAATTTCTTTGAACGAAATTTCTGCTATGTTAAATATGAATCAAAATACAGTGTCAAATATAGAACCAGAAATAAACACAGAATCTCAAATAAATAATAATAATAATAATAAAGATACCTAATCCTTATTTTTAATTAAATTAATTATAATAATTGACTAATAAAACTAAACAATTATGTTAATCAAGTAGGTTATATTATCCGAACAAAAAATATTATATTAAATTTAAGTTTGTTAATTCTTCTAATTGATGTTTTAATCTTTTGTTTATTTTATTTTGCTTGTCTTTTTCTTTTATGTCTATTGTATTGATCACATTATCAAGTTCATTTTTAGCCTTAATCGAATATGATTTATAAAGATTCTCCATTCTTTTAACAAGTACCTGAGAATGATTATTTTGTCGCATTAACATGTTAAATAATCTTTCTTCATTATTCCAATCATCTAAATCGTCATGAATTTGGTAAGCTATTCCAATTAGATTTCCAAAATTACCCATGGATTTTATATCCTCCTCATTACCTCCTCCAAGAATCGCACCTATTCTAGCTGATGACTCGAATAATGACGCGGTCTTATTTTCTAGAACTTTAATATAATCATCTTCTGTAATTACTTGATTCTTATTCAAATTAATTTCCATCATTTCGCCTTCGCTCATTCTTACTGCAGCGTTGGCAATTTCTGACGATATTCTGGAATTGTTAAGTTTAGATGTTATATTTAAAATAATTCCTAGAACAAAATCCGCCGTTAATATACTGTTGTTATATCCGTACTTTATGTGAAATGTAGGTTTTCCCCTTCTAACTTTTTCTTCATCTATTATATCATCGTGAATAACTGATTCTGTATGCAAAAGCTCGATTGCTGAAGCTGCTAAAAAAACATCTTCATCAAGTTTAGATTTATAAACTTCTGAATTTTTTGCGGTATTTTTTTTTGAATCAATTATTTCGGCAGTTAAAACTAAAATTAATGGTCTAATTCTTTTTCCTCCATCGCAAGCATAAATTAAAGGGGCGTAAAATTCAGACCAAGAATAAAGATCAAGTTCATGCTTTAAAATATTTTCAATTTTTGAAAGATGAGTTCTAAATTGTTCCATAAAAGAATAGTTATGGATATGATTTTTTGAATTGTTCAAATTATTATCAGTAATTTTTATTCTAGGTATGTTACTATTATCTTCCAAGTAATCGTCCTTAATTTTATATTAAAATTTAAAGAATATTAATGCTACTAATGAATCATTAATAGAATTATACTTTAATCTATGTAAATTTAATACGTTTTAGAGTAATAATAGTTAATTTTGCTCCGGCCGGGATTTGAACCCGGGATCTGAGACTCGAAAGGCCTCAATGCTTGACCGGATTGTGCAGCTATGTTTTAGCTACTACACCACCGGAGCACAGAGATTTGATAATTAAATTCTAATAAAATCTTTTCTTACCTGTCATTATCTAAAATTCGTTGGAATTCAAAAGGTTTTTCTATTCTGTTTTTGTTTTATATTTAAAAAGATGTCAACTCAAAACATTATAGTAAATAAAATAAATAATAAAATCAATGAAATGAGCTTATTAAAACATCCTTTCTATGTAATGTGGACAGAAGGAAAGTTAACTCTTGATCATTTACAGGGTTATTCAAAAGAGTATTTTCAATTAGTTAAATCAGTTCCAAATTTTGTAGATAATATTTATGCTAATTCACTATTAGAATCTAGAACTAACGATAATATGGTACAATACATTAAATCTATAAAAACCTCACTAGACGAAGAAAGTGAACATGTAAAACCATGGATCGATTTTTCTTTAGGATTAGGACTAAAAGAAGATGAAATCTTGAATTATTTTGGTGATTCAAAAGTGATCGATGCAGTAAACAAACTAAAAGAGTTATCATCAGATTCATTAATATATGGAGTATCTATGATGTATGCATTCGAGAAACAATTACCAGAAATTAGCACTACAAAAATGGAAGGTTTAAACAAATTTTATGGTATTAAAGATGAAAACGTAATTAATTATTTTAGAATACATGAAAAAGTTGATATTAAACATGCTAAATTATGGGAAGATATCATTCTAAACAACAGCGAGAGTTATTATGATAAAATGTATGAAGCGTCTATTAGATCACTTAAAGCTCAAAATCAAATTCTAGATGCAGTGTATGATAAATACATTTTATTAAATTAAATTTTTATACCTTCGATTATAATCGGATGTGGGGGGCCTATAGCTTAGCCTGGTAGAGCGACCGGCTCATAACCGGTAGGTCGAGGGTTCAAACCCCTTTAGGCCCATTAAGAAATTGGGATTAAATAGAAGAACGACGTTATCTATTCTTGTAAATAAGAGAGGAGGAAAGAGATAGATGCCAACTAAACTTTCTACTACAGTGGCAAAGATAGATCTTATTGAAAATAAAAAAAATAGAAAATTAATAAAAAATTATCATGAATTTATGAAATCAACTGATGCATCAGAAAGACATCAAAACAATAATCTGAAGACCATGATCTATTTTGCTAATTATATTGGATCTAGTATTAATTTATCTGAAATTTCAGATAATAAATTGATATTATTATTTTTGGATACAAAGAAGAAAACTAAAGAATTAGATCCTGATCAAAGATGGATATCTACTTGGAATCATTACTTTCATAGAATCAAACATTTTTTTAGATGGTATCATAATTGCGAATCAAAGATAGAGAAAAATAAATCATCAAATGAAAATAATATCTATCTTCAAGAAAATCAGCAAGATTGGAAAACTCCGAACTTTCTAAAAAATATAAAAGAAAAAAAGACCAAACGTCTTAGCCCATACGTTGAGAATGAATTATTTACTAAAGATGAATTCCTTTCAATAATAAAATACGAATCATATAAAAGAAATAAAGCAATATTGTCTTTAATGTGGGATCTTAATGCAAGACCACATGAAATTACATTATTAAAGATAAAACATATTAGATTAAAAGAAAGATATGGAGAAGGTGAAATTCCACATGAAGCAAAAACTGGAAGCGGTCCTATATTGCTC
>JBNAIF010000158.1:0-6966 GCA_050043595.1 Nitrososphaeraceae archaeon
AGAAAATAATGGATTTCGAAAATCCAACCAATTGTCCGTATTTGAATCAAAATAATGTCTCTCATATTCAAATGCTAGTTCTGCAGCTTTTTTGAATTTATTATTACCTGTTTCTTTAAAGAGATGTAGTAATGCATAACCTATTCCAGCACACCCGTGTGAAAAGCCGGTTAAATTATAACGAGTTTCTATATGTGGGGATGCCCATGAATATCCATTTTTATGATGTGCTGTTGTTATTAACTCCTCTCCTAATTTAGTAGCAAATTTTACAAGTTTCTTTTCGTTATCTTCTATAATATCATCAAGTGACAATAATGTAATTATTGCACCTGCTTTTCCAGATATTATATCTGGTATATCTGTAGATTGTTCATCTAATACTAATTCATTGACAAGATTTGATGCTTGTTTAATAAGATTGCGATCACCCAATATTTTACCTACAAGTGCAGTTGCAAAATATACTCCAATCAATCCTGTATAAAGTCCTAATCTATCATTTTTTGGAATTAATTTAACAGATGATAGTGCTTGAGATATGGCACCAATTGCAGTTTTATGGAATTTTTTAATATTAGTATATTTATACATTTTTGCCAAAAAAATCGAAACACCGCTAGTACCATAATAAAGATCTGGTCCAAGTGAATTAACAGCTAAATCATCTTTTGTACCAAGCCAATTACATCTATGTTTCTCCCATACTGCTTCATTAGTTATTTGGTTAGCTATTTTAATTGCATTATCAAGAAACATATTTTTATCAGCTTGTTTGTTTCTAAAATATGCTCTTTTATGATCATCATTTTTAATCTTCTTCTGTATTGACGGATAAAATTCATATTTATCTGTAGATTTTGGATTCAAAAATGGTTTCTCTATGTCTATTCCTTCTTTTTCAAATCTAGCTGTAACAACATCCATACGTTCAGATAGATTTTTTTTTCCTTCTTCATAGGCACTAATTATTCCATCAGCTAATATTTTACATCGATGTTGACCAAAGCTATCTTTTTTACCCGGATCTTCTGCAATTCCTAGACCTTTCGCAAGTTGTTTAGTAAATACAGGTGTTTGTTGGTTTAAGTATACAAAAACTTTGGAATAAATCTTTTCTATGTATTTACAAGCAATTTCGTAGTCACTTTTAAGTATATATAATACTGCTGTATCGACACGTCTACTATACTTATTTGGATTATTTAATGTTTTTAAATTAAACGGTATGTCTAGTTTATTAAGTATTGAAGTTATATTTCTTATCAAGGTAGCAGCACCATCTGATGTTATGTTCCAATATAAACGAAGAATTTGCGCATTTTTTGCATCAAAAGATTTGTTCCCAAATATCATATAAAAACCAGGGGAGATATCTAATAATTCTTTAGGAAGGCGAATACTAACATCCATTCCTACACTAATTTTTCGATTTCTTTGTGGTTTAATTAAACAATCTTTTGGTTCTAGAAAAAGATGTAGGTCATTTCTTTTCACTGTGACCTTTTCCGAATTCACTGAAGTCACATTCCATCCACTTTGAACACATCCTTGTCCTAAATTGTTACTAGAAAGTTCATTTACAAAAGAATTGAATCCATAAGGAATCTGTCTAACTGGTATACCTTCAGATGAGTGCATAGTTTCTCCACGACAGTAAAAATCTTCATAAAGTCTTGATGTTAATCTAAACAAAAGATAATTTCTTGCAACGGTAGGAGAAAAAGTCTTCTCTACATGAAAAGATGAATTCACAGATTGTTTTTGACCTAACCAAGAATATGTATTAAGAGAATGAATAACTAGTGCATTTACTGCAGATTCTATGTCATTTAAATATTGATTCATGTGGAAAAGTTTTCCTTTATTCCAAATAAACCGCTAATTGTTTCTTTGGGTCTTTTCAATATATTAATACTCAATTGTATAAGACATACTACATGACCTGTAAGATCTACTTTTGATTGAGAAAATTCATATCCTGTCTGTATTAATCTAGCAGAAGTATATTTAGCAGCTCGAACAAGCAATTTTTGTGATTCGGTATGATTAAGTTTCATATGATAAACATACATAGACCAAAATGATTGTATGAGCGGTTGTATCTTTTCGATTGGAAATTTTGCTTGCTCCATAAATTTATCAGGTGATGTTTCATCAGATATTGGTATCGAAAAAAGCCATAAAGCCAAATAACTGCTGAATACTGATCCTACATCCCATGCAGGATCTCCTAAACTGGCTAATTCCCAATCTACAATCTTTATTGTCTTATTTTTTTTCAAATATGAATTTCCTGAAGATATTACAAAATTTTCTAACTTTACATCCGAATGAATAAGACATTTCTGTGTCCACATATTGATAAATTCATCTAAATATGAAAATAGTTCTTTATTCTGCTGAATGATCTTTATTAATTGAATTGATGCACTGCTGCTATATTGAAAGGTTTGAATATTGGGATTTCTTAGGTTAGCTATAAACCTTGGCTGGGTTTGGGACTTTAAAATATGTTTATATTTATTATTATCTTTTAATTCAGTCAAATTGTGTAATGTACCTAGTATCATCCCAATAATCTCTGCATGTTTACGAGAAAATCTGCCTATGCGAAGGTAATATTCTTGAAGATTTTTACCGTCTTTTACTAATTCTATTACAAGTATATTTTGCTTCGGATCGTATTTATAAAATCTCGGAATCATATCTTTAATTTTTTCTTTTGCTCCAAACTTTCTGTGAAGAAAATCATAAACCATTGCTTCATTAGCAATTGCAGCGATTCTTTCCTTATCAAGGCCTTGCTTGACCAGATAAGATTGTTCTCCTGATATTACTTGGTAATTGAGATTACGTCTAGATCGATCTTTCAGAAGAAGATCTCCGTCTACAAAAGATTTAGTGCTGATAAACCCTTTTTCCATCATATACTTTACAAGTGTTTTATCAGTCAGTAACATCTGTATGCGCTACTCCTAAAATGTAATTTAACAATATTCAATTTTTCTTGATATGTTATATTGTTATTATGTGGGTATACATTACTTTAATAATACATCACTAATTATCAAGCTTAAATTCTAGCGCCTTAAAAAAGTCATAATAGTCAGCAACTTGACGGTCTTCTAAAATCATATTATTGGATATGATAAATAGGTCTGCTGTTGTAGCATTAAATTTGTTTCCAGTTGGTTGAATCCCTAAGTATTGTCCAGTTTGAGTACCATTCCAGCTTTGGAATATAGCTACCATGTCTCCTTCAGCTATTATATCTTTAAGAATACGGTTTAAATCCGGAAAAGCATTGAATATTTCATTAAGATCATTTTTTATTGAATTTCTGTCACCACTAAATTCTTCTTTAAATATATCAAAAGAATAGTCTTCAGATAAATATTGGTCTATAGCGCTAACATTTCTATTGTCATAAACTTCCTTGAAAAATGCTAATACTAATTCCTTGTTCTTTTCTTCTTGAGAATTTGTTTGATTTGTATCAATTTGTGCTGAAGTTTCTACTATTGATGTAACAATACCGCCTATTAGTACCAAAGTTAATGTTGTAACAAATAGATTTACATTAACTAACCTAGAAACTTTATTAAACATATGTTTGATAATATGTACTCCTTAATACATATTACTTATTTTAATAAAACTGATATCGCATAAATTTAAATATCTTGGCATTCAAAATAAAGGCATGTCTAGTGAGCGATATAATTTATCATTATTTTTGAAAGGAAATATAGTATCAAAATTTCTACAAGGAACTGGTATTTGTGGCTTTGATAAACAATTACACCGCATATCTGGTTTTACTTGTACTCCGCCAACACTTGGATGTAATGTATGTTAATTATGTACTTTATCAAAGAGACTTTCAGTTAAATATCTCTTCAAATAGGATTCAATTAAAAAGAAAGGAGTTATAGCTTCTCAAAATCATAAAGATTATTATTTATTAGTTTTCAAAAAATAGAACAATAGTTTAGCATAATATAATATTAGATTTACTTTTCTAGAATCTGTATTACTTATTTAAAAGTATAAAGTTGTGTTAATATTCAAAAATGTTAGGTGATTTAATATATGAAGGCAAAATCCGTATTATAAGTTCCAAAGTATTAAATTCAGAAGAAAACAAATTTGAACATACTGTTACATCAGAAGGAAAATTCAAAGATATTGATGCCACATTTTTAGGAACTTGGATTGTTTCAGTTAATGATAATATAGTTTCTGGTGAAGGTCAGCATATAATAACTACTAAAAATAATGGAGAAACTGCTACTTTTACAGGACATGGAATAGGAACAAAGGGATCCTCTAGTAGTAGTTACCGTGGATCATTATTTTATAAGGCATCTTCAACTGGTAAACTTTCTTTTCTAAATAACACGGTAGGAATATACGAAATTGAAGAAGATGAACCGGGAAATGGTGTTGTAAAAATCTGGGAATGGAAATAATTTCACCATTTTTTTAGAATTTTATGTCTTTATTATGTCATCATGATGTCACTCTAAGGATTAATTCAATTTCCTAAATAAGATCAGAACAGAAGATCATAACAATATCTGTTTTTGATCAGAATCTAATTTCTTACTTTTTCTTTGTATCGTTTGTTTTTTGTGTAATTTTACTTTGGATTAAAAAACCTTTGATACATTTTCCAATTGGCACATTATCTTTATTATCACTTTCAGACTTTATATTAATAATTTTCATTTTATGGCTAAAAAACAAGTTCCAGCAATAAAGAAAACTAAATAAAATATATACGCATCAATGTCCAAAAGTACAAAATTGGTCGCTGATATTGGTTATTTCCAGATCTAACCTCTGTATCAATTATTATGTGATTATTAATTATATTACCTCATATCTATAAATAAATTTTCGATTAGTTTATAATATAGGTTCTAAAAGAATAGTTACAAATGAAACTAATTATTTATGTCGAAACAGTGATCCATTATGTTCATGATGTATCTTTTTTCTAAACCTTAAACTCTAATATAAAATTTTGATATCTTATCTACAATTGTCTATTATTCTTTAATTTCATATTATTATATTTCAGAATGTTTTTCTGATTTTTTACGCAGTGAATCAATCAAGTTCAATTGTGGTTGTTTTTGAAGATATTTTAAATAAAAATACAGCAGGTAGAATTTTAATAAATTGAAATAAGATTAAAGATTTATTATGAGAAATTTATTGATGACAACTTACAAGTTTCTAATGTTTGATTAAAAAAATAAATATCATACAAAAAGTTTAAATTATTTGTTTAATAATGAGAGATGTGTCTCTTCAAAAACAAATTGATTATCCTCTATCTAAAGAAGCAGAATTTTTGAAAGGTGATTTCATATCAGATTACCTTGTAGGAACAGGTTTTAGCATTATTGATAAATTTGTGTACCTTAACGAAAAAGGTCCACATCCTATTGGAGAAACCTGTTTACATACTACTGTAGGTGGACCTTATAACTGATATAATAAATTTTTCAAAATTAGATCACTTAGACAACTAAAAATTATTTTTTTATATTTTAGTTATTAACTACAAACGATTCAAGATTTTAGTACTTCTTGATGTATAGTAGTAACAAAATAGGCAAGAATATAAAAATTTTTTAGATAAAGAATTAATTAAATTTTATACAAACTTATAAACCACAATTTTCTATATAATAAAAATGTCAGAGCAAAATAAGAGTAAAAAATATGATCCCTTATTTCATACATGGCTATTTTTAGCAGTGTTTACAACAATTACATCGACCACATTGGGAGGAACTAATTTTATAGGAACAGCTTTTGCCCAAGAAGATAAACAAAAGAATATTGAGATTGTTGAGGGTTATATGGCAACAGCGTTTGATGATAAAGATCCAGCGAAAGCAGCAGAAGAATATCTAGCTGACGATTTCTTATCTGGAGGTCAAATTGATAAAGAACGTGCAATTGAAATATTAGAAAAGATCCATGAAGTACTTCCAGATCTTGTAAGAACTAGTGAACCTGCAGTATCAAATTCAGACGGTGATTTAATTGTCGTATTTAGTATATGGAATAGCAGTCAAGGCGGAACAGATGGAGCAGATCTTTTCAAAGTACAAGACGAGAAGATAGTAGAACATACACAATTGGGAAAATATCCAGATAACATTTTAGCCTTATTTGATGAAGATGTAAATCCAAATATGTCTAATTCTACTGGATCCGAATAGAACGATAAATAGCGCAAACTTCAGTAACACATTTAAAAATACATTTTTCAATCTTCTTTTTTTGTTACTTTTTACATGTTGATAATTATTAAATTTGATTTATGTTTTATTAAAATCTAATTTAATATTTTCAATAACTTGCATATTTTGCTCATGCAATTTTTAATTTTTTTTCTATTCAAATTTGAATGATTTGATCTTTTCAAATACCTATACTACTTAATCATAACAAGAGGACTATTGTCATTAATGCTGTAAACTTTACAGGCAATATTATTACTTGTCTTTATAATCTAAAACTATAATATAAATAGAAAATCAACATTTTTAGTTGTAGATTTGGGTAGAAACACTAAGTAAACCTAGAATCATCTATCAAGAAAAAGAAATATTTTATTTATTGTAGAAAAGTTATGACTTTTAAAAACTATAGAAAAAATATTGTTTATACATATGATAGCACATAATATCCATACATGTAATTCTTAAATTAAAAGATATTGTGTTTATACAAGTATTATTTAAAGAGCAATTTAATATTTTATGTAATTGTGAATTTTGATGACTATCTGTTAGATATAGGTTTGGCAATTGCGTCCACTGCATATGTGACGATAAAGTCAGAACTATTTGCGCTATGGAATACTACTGCATCCGCCACAAAATTTTCTGATCCAACATAGGATTGTTGTGGTGTTATGCCATACAAATTAGGTATGGC
>JBNAIF010000159.1:0-8248 GCA_050043595.1 Nitrososphaeraceae archaeon
TAGAAGACACAAAGTTTGCAAGACTTTATTCAATGGCAAAATATGGTTTTACTACTCAGCATCTACAGAAAATAGATAAACTAGAATTTATAGAAAAACAAATGTGAAAAGACTATTTTGATTGTAAAAATTCGTACACAAGTGTAGAAATTTTGACACAAATTGCTAATTTACAGCCATTTCTGTTGCATATTATGACACAACAAGATATGTTTTGGAATGTAGAGAAAGAAAACAGATTGTTGACAATCATAAAGACATTCCCATTATATTTTGACAATAGATAATATTACTAAAATATTACTTTACAGCATTAAAATTAAACCCTTATTTTCTACAGTTACTAGAAATTTCATTTGTACAGTATTATTTGATATAACGTAAGAATAAATATGCTTTATTAATAGACACGATCTACATAAATACTCTTAACATTATCCAGTCAATATGAGTGAAACTATATTAATTACAGGAACTAGTTCAGGAATAGGAAAAGCAACCACGAAATATTTTGCAGAAAAAGGTTGGAATGTAATAGCAACTATGAGGAGTCCTGAAAAGGAAGACGAATTAACAAAATTTGATAATGTTCTAGTTACAAAACTTGATGTGCTAGATACTGCCTCAATAAAATCTGCAGTAGTTGAAGGAATTGAAAAATTCGGAAAGATTGATGTGATTGTTAATAATGCTGGTTATGGTGCATTTGGTCCATTAGAATCTTTTTCAAATGAAAGAATTAGAAGACAATTTGATGTCAATGTTCTAGGACTACTGGATGTAATAAAAGAAATCATTCCTCATTTTAGAAAAAACAAAGATGGAATTTTGATCAATATATCTTCTATAGGAGGTAAATTGGGATTACCATTTGGTTCATTGTACCATGGTACCAAGTTTGCAGTAGAAGGAATTTCAGAAGCCTTGAACTATGAATTTGGAAAAATTGGTTGCAAAGTAAAAATTGTAGAGCCAGGAGTAATTCAGACTGACTTTGGAAAGAGATCATTTGATTTTGCAAATGATGAAAGTTTAGTAGAGTATCAAGATTTGGTTGAAAAATTTATACAATCCTTGAAGACAATGCTTGAAAATGGCTCAGACCCTATGGTAGTTGCCAAGGTAATCTACGAAGCTGCTACGGATGGAACAAATAAACTTAGATATACTGCAGGAGAAGATGCAAAGCAACTCATGACTGCGAGGAAGAAAATGGAAGATAAGGAATTTTTTGAAACAGTTAAATCACAATTTGGAATATGAGATACACAAAATGAAAAACTTATTTTTGATAAAATCTATATTGAGGGCGAATAGGTAACTCCTTCTTCTTCCTTAATAAAAACAAAACTAGTCTCCTTCAAATTAATGTCTTTGGTGAAGTTGTAACTTTTGACGTTAATCACGTACAAGATCGTGTAGAAAAAATATAATAAAGATTGTTGTAATTTACCATATATGTCAGTAGATGATGTTTCAGAAACACAATGGAATGACAAGGTTTTATCACAAGATCATGTTGCGGTTGATTTCTGGGCTCCTTGGTGTCCTTTTTGTGTTAAACTCGCTCCTGTGTTTGAGGAAGTATCAAATGAAATTTCAGAAATGAAATTTGTAAAGGTTAATGTACAAAATGAGCAAAACATTGCTTTAAAATATGGAGTTCAAGGCATACCTGTGATCAAATTCTTTTGTCGCGGAAGAGAAGTAGGTAGTGTTGTAGGATTTAGAAACAAAGAACAACTAAAACAAGATATTACACGGGCAATGAAAGAGGGTGAATTATGCGTTACAAATTCATCTGAAATGAAATAATAGTCACATTCTTCATCTTTTAATTACAGGGTATAACTGTTATAATAGATGTACGTGTTAAGGAGTAACAGGTATAGCTGAGAATGTTCTAATCTAGCATATGTTGCTCAAATTTGACAGAAATAAAATATCTACTTTTGTTGTACTATATTCTCTTTATCTATATTTTCTTGTGTCAAGTTTACGAAATACTTAAGGCATTAACAATTTTACTGTTTAACATAATTTTGTACATCCAAGTTTGAAAAATCATTTTTTTATACATAAAAACTGAGCACTATTTTAGGATTGAGCTATACGAATCTATCTTAACTAATATAACTGGCTGAGGATAATGAATTTTAACTAGCTCATTAAATATCAAGCAATAGTAATGTTTAAAATAATTGTAATTTTCAATATTTTTTTAGTTTTTGTAGCGATATTATTAATTAATGATTTTTATTATGTTTTTGCAAATCCTGAACTAATAGATTCATCATTAAGGATAGAAATTGTTTTAATGAATTTATCAAAACCTACTGGAATGACTTTTGTTGATAATGATATAATAGTTACAGAAAAAAATGGAGATGTAAGATTAATATCATCAGAAGACAACAAAGTGCGAAACATATTTCATTTTGATGTTGAGAAGAAAAGTGGAAGAGGTTTATTAGCAGTTGAATCCTATGACCAAGATGTATTTTTTTATTTCACCGATGCAAGTATTGAACCTATTAAAAACAGGATTTTTAAATATTTTTGGAATGGTGATGAACTAAAAAATCCTAAATTGATATTAGACCTTCCTGCTTTACCCGGTCCTAATCATGATGGATCTAAACTTCTAATATATAAAAATAAGAAAGATGGATCTGCTGATTTATATACTGTAATTGGGGATCTCAATAATGCAGATCTTAATAGTACAGGTCTATTACTGAATAACAAATCTAATGATAAACATGATGACACAGGAGTAATATTTAGAATTAAAGCCTTAGATGGCAAGCCAGTTGAAAATAATCCTTTTTCTAGTAACATAAATTTTTCTAAATATTTCGCTTATGGAATAAGGAACAGTTTTGGAATTGCTATAGATCCTGATTCTGGTAATCTATGGCAAACCGAAAACGGTCCAGAATCCTACGATGAAGTTAACATTGTTAAACCAGGATTTAATAGCGGATGGAATCAAGTTATGGGACCAATGGAAAGAACTAGTAAGAACGAAAAAGATCTTGTGATGATACCTGGATCGCACTACAGAGATCCTATTCTAAGCTGGAGGGATTCTGTAGCTCTGACAGATTTAGAATTTCTAAATTTGTCCAAGCTAGGATCTAAATATTATAAACAGTTATTTGTGGGGGATTATAATCATGGAAATTTATATGTAATATATTTAAACCAACAAAGAGAAGACATAGACATAAATCAATATCCTATTCAATTACATGACAGAGTAATAGATAGTGACTGTGAAGCATTACCTATGATATTTGGAACTGGATTTAAAGGAATAACAGACATTGAAACTGGACCTGACGGAAATCTATATGTTCTATCCTATGATAATGGTATTTTGTATAGAATAATTAGTAATTGAGTCTTGGTCATAATTCAGTTAACAAATATTGAAATGAATTATTTTATATGTTTAGGAATTTTTATGGTTTTGATAATTTTAATATCATTTGGTTTATTCGTAAATAATGTGTCAGAACAATTAGATTATATTATAGTATCAACAAGAGGTTTTTTGACTTAAATTCAGGAGATGTTATCCAAGAACGAGAATTACCCCATGCACTATCTGTTTTGAATATTGATAATTGTCCTAAAGAATTAGCAATTTATGTACATGGTGTTTGGGCTACCGATGAAATTGCAAGCAAACAAACTGAAGAGTCTTTTTATCTCAAAAAAAAACTGGTTACAATATTCCACTTATTGGCTTTAGTTGGTATTCCAACACCGCATTTTCTCTCGATGATTTGTCCATATCCTAATATGGATGGAATATTGTAAAATATATATCTAATTCAAATTGTCCTTTACTAGGTAAATTTATTCAACAATTATATGATATTTGTCCAAATGATAATATACGAATAATTGTACATTCTCTTGGTTCCAGAGTGACTTTGTCCATAATTCCATCATTATATGAAAATAGTATTGCTGATAATTCTAAAAAATTACATTAGTTCATTTATTAGGTGCAGCTATTGATGATGAACAAGTTTCTTTGATTGAAAGTCAATGTAATGAGAATAATAATTCCCCATTACCATGTTCTGGAAAGGCTATATAAAATGTTGTAGAAAAATTCTAAAGATCATGTAAATTTCTGAATTCTATAAAATATTAATTAGACTATCTTAAATTTTCTATTCATTCTTATAAAACTGGAAAATGTGGAACTATGTATTTTCCTAATTCTTCTATTATCTCTTTTGCAGGACGTTTGCTATATTTGAGATTAAAAAATACATGATTTACACCGATTTCTTTTAAACTATTTAGGTGCTTAAGTAATTTGTTTCTGCCTAATCTATATCCAAGATGAATTCTATCAGGATTTGTATCCGGATCTTTAGTTAAATCAATATATAAAGATTGAGCAAAAGGTTTAAAATCTTTTCCAGTTTTTTTAACTGATTCCATCCAATTAGTCACAATACGTTGTTGCAAAAGAACATCTCTAGGCTACATTATCCATCCATCAGCATTATTAGCAATCCAATCAATAGATTGTCTGCTATGTCCAGTGACAAACAAAGGTGTTTTTTCAGATGTAGGTTTAGGTAAAAGATCAACATCACCAGACAAAAATCCAAATTTCGAATTAAATTTTGGAAATCTTTTAGATAATAAACGAAAATCATTAATAGTTTCTCTAAAAAGTTTATCCCTACTTTCAAAATCTTTTCCATATGCAGGATATTCGACTGGTCTATCTCCAGCTGCGATACCAAGAATAAATCTTCCATTACTTAAATGATCGATAGAAAAAGCTTGTTTTGCCAGATCAATTGGATGTCTTAAAGGAAAAATAATCGCGGCTGTTCCCAAAGCAATATTCTTTGTTTGTCCTACAATATAGCCTAGATATACCCATGGATCATAAATCTGTCCTACGTCTCCAAACGTAGGATCATATAGCGGAACATCACGAAACCACAATGATCCAAATCCCAATTCTTCCACACGTTGAGCTAATTCAACTTGATTTTCCATTTTAGGAATTGCTCCTTCGTAGGCTTCAATAGAAAATATTACTCCCAATGTCAAATGTTTTGGTTTAAATAATTTATTAAAAGATTTATTATACACTAATTAACTACATTTTGTCTTTATTATATACTGTTTCACATAATTTCATATATCTCTGAAGTTTGAAAAATCATTTTTTTACGCATAAAAATATGCTACATTTTTAGTAATTTGTAATCGAACTTATGTTAGTCAATATATACCACAGTTAGTAGTAAATATGTGGAATATTTTTGTGGTAACAAGTTTAAAACTCGGAAGACAAATATCCTGATAAATTAAAGTATTTCTATAAAATCATAATTAAATTAGGTTACTTACTCTGCGAATATGTGTACTAAAATAAAGATCAGAAATATATAAAATCGAAAGTCAAATACTTTATAGTTAACATAATGATTTTCATTGTTAATTCCATCACAAATTTTTTGATTTTATCTTGACATTTTTTCGTATATTTTAGATTCTAGAATAATTAGCGCAAATATACGCTTTAACGAAACAGATATTGAGATAACATTAAAACACCTTGAAGATGAATAAGGAAACAAAACCATGCAAAAAACTATTCTTGTTACTGGTTCGACTGATGGCATAGGATTAGAGACAGCTAAAATGCTGATCTCTATTGGTCATCTCGTTTTACTACATGGACGCAATCCAGCAAAGTTAAAACAAGTAGAAAAAATGCTTTCTGCATTGTCGGATGATGGATGTGTTGTAAGCTATGTAGCTGATCTGTCATGCATAGATAATATTGAAGCACTTGCAAAGACCGTGTCTGAAAAACACATCCAACTAGATGTTCTCATCAATAATGCAGGGGTCTATAACGCTCCTGATCCTGTCACAAAGGACGGACTTGATGTACGATTTGTAGTCAATGCTATTGCTCCCTATCTGCTTACAAAACTGCTTTTGCCATTGCTAGGGACCCATGGACGAGTAATCAATTTGTCCTCAGCTGCACAATCTCCGGTCGATCCAAAAGCTCTAGTCGGACAACGTAGTTTGTCAGATGATTTAGCTTATGCACAAAGCAAACTGGCACTGACAATGTGGTCTCGTAACTTGGCACTTTCACTCAAGGATCAAGGTCCATCAATTATCGCTGTTAATCCAAAGTCACTGCTTGGTAGCAAGATGGTTAAACAAGCTTATGGTGTGGCTGGCGCTGATCTCAGTATAGGTGCAGACATATTAACGCGGGCATCTTTATCTGACGAGTTTTCCGAGGCTTCTGGAAAATATTTCGACAATGATATGGGCCAATTTACATTGCCACATCCAGATGCACTAAATCCACAAAAATGTCAAAAGATTGTAGATATTATAGAGACAATTTTGGCAAAATAACAAGATTGAAAAATTATTTTCTTATTGCAATTATGGACAAACAAAATATAAATTAAAAGTATATGCATGATTTTTTAGAATAATATTAAATTTCAATATAAGTAGAGTGATTTCGTACAAAAATAATAGGTAATGATATTTGTCTGGAATGTTATATAAGAAATACCTATTACTCTAATTTAGTTACAAAACATTTTGCTAATTTGTTTAGATCTAAACACATTCTGGGACTATTCAAATCATAGATCCTTTACCAAGAAGTAATGCATTAATGCTGCCCAAATATCACGAATATTATCACAATAATTTTGAGTGCATCTACATCAGTCAATCATAGCATACATAATCATCATTTCACAGTTATCTTTCATAAATGTATCTAGGTTGCTTAATTTTCCTTCCCACTCTTTAAGTGTCTCAACTGTACAAAAATTTGCTAGTGCTTCACTATATGCAATAAATCCTGTTCCTGGTTCGTCGTATTGGGAAAATATCTCAGTGGCATTAACCTGTTCTAATGCTCTTATCGAGTTATTTAGAACAGACATCGTAAATTGTTTATTTATCTCTACATCTTTAGGTGTTCCAAGAATAGGTTCATGACCGGTGACTATTAAATCAAAATCGAACAATCCTAATATTTTATCATGTACAGCCATTAGGACATTTATGTCAAGTGTAAGCCCAAAGGATTTAAATGGGCCTGCTTTAGGATGAAACATATCCGTTGCCATTAACACTCTTTGGTTGGGTGCATATACTATAACATCTCTTTTTGAATGAAAGTCGCCAAGTTGGTATAACCTTAATGTTTGATTGCCTTTTGAAAAAATAAGTGAGTCATCGAATGTTAATGTTGGTATTGGTCTGTTTGGATCATTTTTCATTAAAAGATGATCTTTTGTTTGTTCAGAAGCAATTATTGTAATGTTATCCGGAAATAAGTTTGCAGCACTTATATGATCTTTATGTATGTGACTATAAATTAGATGTGTAACCGTTTCGTTAGTTACTTATATTGCTTTTAGGTACTTGTCTCCTATTGTAGGAGGAGCATCAACAGCAATTACTCCTTCTCCTGTAGTGAGAAACATTGCTTCATAATCGCCAGTAGTAACCCAGTAAAGATCATCTGCTATTTCTATCACAGCATATCCTTTTTCTGGGTCAATGTATGGGGGCTGAGTAGTATATATCATTGCAGAAGGAAACACATCTCCAGTCACCACTAATGAAGTTTGATTACCAGTTTCGAAACCTCCTACAAATGACTTATTCATAGAAAAGGATAGAATCAAGAGAATAGAGATTATAGGGATTACAATAGTTATGTTGTAATAATTCATGCATTGAAAATAGTTATGAAGATTAATTAAGTTTTTGAATACTAACAACAGACATATGTGCATATGTTATATCAGCGTTAAAAAACAATGTATTTTTAATTTATGTCAAGGAAACATATTTTATCAGCTGAGAATAGATCATATTTATGTATTATGATTTTTCTTGGATCAGTTTTGGTTAAACCAAATAAGATAAACCCCTTGCTAATCTCAACTATAAATAAATTTGAATCAAAAAATTAATACTTTTTATTCGATCGTTGTAGGGGTTTTTGTCAACTTAAATGATAAAGAATATCTAAAATTTATTTTACTAAAACAATAATTGGATTCTACTTTTAGTACCACTATATGTATTACTTGTAGTAGTACTCAATGCCTATTAATTTCAACTCCCTTATGAACTATTTCTTTTATATTATCTAAATCATTGTAAAATGGATCTTGTAGTCAGAAAACCATCTATATTG
>JBNAIF010000160.1:0-3900 GCA_050043595.1 Nitrososphaeraceae archaeon
TTCTTCCTCATGTTCCATTAGATAGGTATTTACTTTAGTATATATTTCCGAAAAAACTTCTTCTGAAACTTCATATTCACCTCCTTTTTCCTCTGATACAACAGATTGGAATCTTTCTGACTGAATAAAGTTCCACAAAACTTCTTTTGTTCTATCTTCTGACTTATCCAATATACACAAGTCATTATCCAACAACTCTTTTTGAAATTCACACACAAATTTTCGTAAGATTGCTTCTTCATACATCATTTTCTTAGAGAATTCTAACAATACATTCTCCTTTGTGCAGGAGGTTAAAAATATCAGAATGGATAAAAAAATTGAAAGTGACTTTTTCATAAGCTCTTCCTTTTATAGCATTAATTTGAAAAATGACATGTATTCAAATATTTAGAATGAATATGATTAGTAGCTTACAACCCTAGAATCATTATTTTATATCTGATATAACTTTCTTTCATCTATATAAGGAATAAGATAACTGCAAGAAATAAGGATAAAGAATAAGATAAAAGAACAAATACTGGATAAGTATTTTCATCTGTAAATTGCATTAAAATTGAAATTACAATCATAAACAATATGGCTATTACAACCTTCTTATTAAAGAAAAAGCTATCCCTTATCATTATTTTTCGATTTACAGATACTCTTTTTTTTTGTGTAGCTATTTTCCCAGCTGTAAATCTATTATAATCCTTTAATTCAATAGATGAAGTTATTTCAGATCCTGATATTAAACCTAAATCTGTCAAAAAGCGATCTGAACTTAGATACATTAAATTGGAACTCACAAATTCTCTCAAATAAAGCTCTCTATCCTTTGAAAACTCATGATTCATCCTCAACATATCCATTAATTCATTGATAGACTTTTCAATATCTATATCTTCTTCTTGCTCTATTTCTTCCTCATCTTCCAATAGATAGGTATTTACTTTAGTAAATATTTCCGAAAAAACTTCTTCTGAAACCTCAAATCCACCTCCTTTTTCCTCAGACAAAGCTGCTTGGAAGTTTACAGATCGTATAAAATTCCATAAAACTTCTTTATCTCTTTCCCCTGACTTATTAAACAAACCAAAGTCCTTATCATATAATTCTCTTTGAAATTGACAAGCCAATCTCCTCAAAGCTGCATCTTCATACATCATTTTCTTAGAGGATTCTAACAATACATTCTCCTTTGTGCAGGAGGTTGAAAATATTAGAATGGATAAAATAATAGAAAGTGTTTTTTTCATCTGATTTATATTTTTTGAATATGAAACTAAGTGCTAGACAAGAAATATCTTCCTATTGTTTGATTGTCAACAGAAGCTCGAAGAGAGTCTCCTTAGTAGCATTCAGATTAACTAAAACATATTAAGTTCTGAAGGAACGTCTCCTAAAAATCAGAGAAAAAGGAGATGCTCCTTCAGAGCTTTCTTTTTGAAGGGAAATTCATTTCTACTAAGGAGATTCTCTTCGGGCTTGTTTTAAATTTAAGTAACAGGTAAATATTTGCTAGTCCAAACTTATGACAAATTGAATAAATCTTATGTCAAACGCATTGCAATTCTACATTTTAATTATATTTTACCTAGATCACATCACATTTTAGTGATAAAATTTTCATCAGACCGTGACCTAATATTCAAATAAAAAAACATCCTGTAGAGGCACGATGCACATGCCTTTAATGGAATACTCACCCAATTTGCAAAACAACAAATTTCAATGAAAGATTAACAATATGTATGTGCTTACCTACAAACAATTTGTTATAAGCTCAATATCTTACCTTAAACACAAATCATGACACTAGTTTATAACTCAAAAGATTAATAAAATGTATCTCAGATAAAAGTTCATTTTTAGTTTAATAGATAATGCAGAGTAAAATGAATAATGTTAAAGGCAAAAAAACATGAATAAAATATGGTAATATGGTATCAGTCTCTAATTGAGAAACAATTACAATTATACCAACAACTATCAAAATGATTTTAATCTTTTCACTCACATTTAATTTTTCTGTTTCTTTCTTCCTTTCTAAATAATTGATTCTTCTATACTTTGTTTTTAAATCTCTACCTCTATGTATCTTATCATTTTTTAAATCAGAAAAAGGAATGATTTCAGATTCTGATATTAAACCTAAATCTGCCAAAAAGCATTCTGAACTTAAATAAGTAAAATTTGATCTCAAAAGCTCTCTCAAGTAGATTTCTTTATCTCTTGAAAGTTCATGACTCATCCTCAAAAATTCTATTATTTCATTAATTGATTTATCAAAATCTATATCATCTTCATAATCTGACTCATTCACCTGCTCCAATAAATATGTTTTCACCCTAGTATATACCTCAGAAAATTCAGCTTCTGCAATTTCAAACCTACCCTCCTTCTCATTAGTTCCAAATGATTCATTATTTTGTGTTTGTATAAAATCCCACAAAATCTTTTTCTCATTTTCTCCTGATTCATCAAAGTTATCAAAATCCATATCTGCTATCTCTTTTTGAAATTCACATACAAATTTCCTTAAGATTGCTTCTTCTCGTGCTATTTTCTTTGATGATTCTAACAATACATTCTCCTTCATACAGGAGGTTGAAAATATTAGAGTGGATAAAATAATAGAAAGTATTTTTTTCATCTGATTTTAAACTATATAACCTAGTCTTTTGAAGATTCTTGAGATATTAAATTCTCTCACACATTTTAATTGAGATGTGATATATCTATCTTAGAAATGAAGATTCAATCTTACTAAGTCATTCATATATACTTGTAAATATCAACAATATTGTCATTATCCAAAATATTATCTCAAAACCAAATAAGATGATAATCATTAATCGAAAAGCAGAGAAAGTAAGATTGAATTATGTTTTTAACAATTTTGAATTTGACATACTCATTTCTGACTTGACAGAATCATAAAATAATCATGAATATTAGATTCTATTCTTAAACTCTATTTCTGATTTCAATCAATATTACACCTTTCGATCGGAATTCAATATAATTTTTCTCTATTGATAATATGACACATAACAAAATCTAAACATTCCTCAATCAGAAAATACTCCTATTGATTATTTGTCCAGTTAAACAAAGAGCATATCAATACATCAGAAAAGAAAAATAACAACGTGAAACGATCTTTAATATTTCGAAATTTCAACTCTAAATATGCAATCTACATTTAACACCATGTATATTCAATTTATTATCGGTTGTTTTACGTGTGTGTTTTTATTTTTTTCCAGAAAATCGGTCATCCAAATTTCGATTGAGTGATTTTCGCCAGAAAATCGGCTATCCCAAATTCGAATGAGTGAATTTCGCCAGAAAATCAACTATCCCAAATTCGAATGAGCAATTTTCTCCAGAAAATCGGCTATCCCAAATTTGAATGAGCAATTTTCTCCCAAAATCGGTTATCCCAAATTCGAATGAGCGATTTTCTCCAGAAAATCGACTATCCCAAATTCGAATGAGTGATTTTCTCCAGAAAATCGACTTTTCCAAATTTGAATGAAAAGCAAATTTGATATTATTGATTTTTTATTCCTACCCCAATATTTTGTTTCCTCTCAGAATACCATTGCATATTTTTAGAAATCAAAGCAGATTATTTAACATAATCTATACTTTATAAAACGAATATCTATCCAGGAAATCATTGATTAAAATAAAATTCAAGGGATTTTCAAGAAGCCGTCTATCCAATTGATTTTGCGATTATTATAAAACTCAAATAGCAAATTAAAATATATATGATGATCTGAAGCTATTTCTTTAACTCAGCAAGGAAAATTCAATGATAAATCTGTCTTTCCTTCTACCATTAGAATTTATTGAGCCTACACAAGGAAAAGCAAATTCTGATTTATCGAAATGGAACTACTA
>JBNAIF010000161.1:0-2760 GCA_050043595.1 Nitrososphaeraceae archaeon
GATATGCAAAAAGTAGCAAATAATAAAGTAACTGCAAAACAGGCAAAAGTACTTTGTGGTTCTTCATTTGCTAAGCACAATTACTTTGTTACAGAATATGTAATTCCTTTCTTCTGTTCACAACCAGTTGGAATAACAGTAAACGATAAAGATGGAAAAATCTGGATTGCTTCTACGTGGAATGGTTATTTGATTGTATTCGATCCTAAAATTGGATTTTTCTCCGACTATATTAAAATACCTAATTGGAAGACAAAAAATGAATTTGGTTCGATGGTTTGGGGTATGGATTTTGATAAAAACGGTGATTTGTGGTTTACTGATCAAATAAATAATGCAATTTGGAGATATTTTGTTAACACTAGTAAATTTGAAATGTATAAAATTCCCACACAAGGATCTTATCCAGTATCGGTCTCTTTTGACTCAAAAAATAGAGTTTGGTTTTCTGAGATATTTGGTAAAAAACTAGGTTTAATAGATCCTTCTAAAACTGTAAACGGAACCAGTTCAGGAATTAAAGAATATCCATTTGAAGATAAAATTAAAGATGACTTTACTACAATGGGACCAGCAATTGTTGCAAGTAAAAAAGAAGTTCAAAAAAATAATGAATCTTACAAGTATCAAATTAATAGAGACCATGAAAAAGAAATAGTTTGGTTTACTGTTGTAGATTATCCTAGAGGTGGCTCCGTTATAGGATTTGATTTAGAAAATGAAAATTTTCATGTTTATGAACTACCAGAAAAATCTGGAGTTCCGGTAGGCGTAGCACAAGATGATGATGGTAATCTGTGGATTAATGATCATGCTACAAATCTATTTTTTATGCTTGAACCAGATAGTGGAAATATCACACAATATTCAACTTCAATTCCAAATACGAGAAATACTACTACGTTACCATATTATAATGAATATAAAGATGGTAAAATATGGTTTAATGAACATGAAGGAAATGCTATTGCTTATTTTGATATAAAAAATAATACACTAGTAGAATATCATATTCCTACTAAAAATACTGTATGGGGAAATACGTCAAATCCTTTAAAATTTGCCATTGATAATAATGGATCAATATGGTTCACAGAATGGACAGAAAATAAGATTGGTTTTTTGGATTATAAAAAAATATCTAGTTTACCAATATCATTATCTTTATCTAAAGAAGAAATAGTATTGGATAAAAAAATAAATTTACTAAAAGATAATCTCCAGATTTACGTTAATAAAAACATAGAACAAGAAAATAAAGTTAACGAAAGTGCAACAAATTTCTACAATCAATTTGAATCAGATAAATACATCGAAATGATGATATCTTCTACAATATCAAAAACCGGTAGACTATGGAATATTACTCATAATTTTGAAAAAAATAATATTTTCATGTATGAAATACCAGATGATGAGCATCTAAAAATAAATCTCGAATTAATTGCTGATAAGAATATTGTTTCTGGAAATTATACATTAACAATTAGTGCTAGATACGATAACATTGTAACTTATTCCAAAATCATTGATCTAATAATAAAATAACTATTGGATAAAACACTTATTTGGTTAATGATATAGAAAACCATGTAATTTAATAAAAAAGCAACAAAGATTAAATATATCACAACGGTATTATTAAAAATTGATTATTGTAATCTTATCTGTATTTTTTATTTTTAGTAGTCAGATATGAAAGTAGAGATATTAATTTAATATAAAAAATTGCTTTGTTACACAACTATGAAATCAGGTAATTTTGTATGTAAAGTTGATAGGAGCAATTATTCTAAGCGATATGATATTTAAATCAAAATTTATTTTCAATAATAAAATAACAAAAATCATAGTTATGTAACAAAGCAGAAAGGAAGATAAAGAACGATCTACTATCTTAAAGCCAAAACAATGTCCATATTGTAATGAATCCAATAAACTAGATTCTATATCCTGTTTAAAATGTAAAATGATATTGTCTTATGATCCATATAATGAAACACGAATAAAAAAATTCGACATAGATAATAATTATTATTAATTTGAGATAATAATATTAATAATTATTATTATAATAATCAAAATATTTAATAATATGCTTATTTTATATGATAGACGATGAATCAAATAAAATTTTCTCAAAACAAAATTGCTATGACAATAGTATTATTACCAACCATTGTCATGGTAGTCATAGGGTCATCGACAAATGCGTTTGCACAAAATGAAGAACCAATTAAAGCTCACATCCATGTGATTGAGATAAAGGATATGGGCGAAAAATTATCAATAACTAATACTTCTGCTACGTATGAAGGTAAAGAAGAGATTGTAAATGCAATCAAAAGTTTACCGGAAGCTAAAAATACCGATACTTCAGTAATCAATAACGAGTTGCAGAATACAAGTGCAACAGAAGTAGTAACTTCTTTAAATTATAAATCAAAACTAATAGGCGATATTAATGTATCTGATGATAAGTTGTTACATATTGATCATATTCTTTTAGAACATGAAGAAGATACTCATCAATTTGCAGTAATTCATGGAGAATAATATAAAATCTATGAGGTAGAAAATTATTAGTATTTTTGACCATAATTAAGATACAACAAATACAAAAAAATAATATGGGTTATAAAAAAAGAAAATTTACTGAATGGTGGAATACGATACCAATTGAAATAAAAGAGAAAGCTAAAGACACTCATAATAAATCAATTACAAATCGAATCAACTATATTTTGATGAACTCGAAAT
>JBNAIF010000162.1:0-7199 GCA_050043595.1 Nitrososphaeraceae archaeon
ATCCTACTTGATTATTGCGATTTCTACAATACGCTCCAACCCAATAATGCATTACAGATATGTATTTATGCTATTTTATAATTGCTAGTGATTATTTATTTTTTATTATATTAACAATAAATTTTACAATTAAATACATTAAAATTTGAATATTATAATAAAAAATTATTCGAATTGTATAAATAATATAATTTTTGAACTATTTAAATTAATAAAAACATAAATAAATATATAATTATTTTTTATTAAAAAAATTTTACAATTTTTACAATGTACTTATATATTGTCTATAAATTACTAATTTTAATATTTAACGTTAAAAATAAAAAAATAATTGTTATTTTTTTTCAGAAATAATAAACAGTGTTTTAACATCTTCTATATCCAATGTTCCAGTATTGATTAGGATATTTATCAAATTTTCTATCAGTTTTTTTAAATCTACTTTTTCTGGGATCTGAACCATATATTATATACGTCATCATCTCATATAAATATGACCAAAAAGATAACTATATTTTTATATTAACTACTGTTTTAAAATTAGTAGATTTATTTTGTTTTAATTCATTATCTGTAAAGTTTTTTTAAATCAATTTTCTTTATAATAAAAAAATATTTTATAAACTAAAGATATTTGAAGTATCTTATAAATAACATAATAGAATAATACTTTCATAATTTTATTTTATTATTTTATAAATATTTTATTTTTTTGAAATATCTAATATTTATGATAATATAATTATCTTAATAGATCTGAGATTTCGAACCAAAATACTTCAATAATTCTATTTGATACCCTCTCCCTCTCTAGATCTGTCCTCTAACTATATATAGATTAGAATGAAATTTTGTTATATTGCAATTAAATGATTATCCTACTATTCAAATTCAAACTATGGTAACAGAATACGAAGCTCATAAAATTGAAACAATAATTAATTATATGCAATCGAAAAACATGGTAACTGAGACAGGAAATCCAAAAATAACACGTAGGTCATTTACAAGACAAGCATTGTTAATGTTTATTGATAAATGGATGGAAATCATAGAAAATAATTCTTAAACATTATTTATTCATAATCCTTATTTTCCTACACACTTTTAATTTCAAAATTACTTTTTTCTTCATATAGTATCTTTATCTATTTATCCTTTAATGCTAAAATTCCAGAAATTATAAATAAAATAAATGACGGTATTCCAAAATAAAATAATGAACTTAAAATTAACATTCCACAAATCATCAATGATGCTCCAACTATCTTTAAATTTTTTATGTAAATTATTATTATTATACTCATAATATTAACAATTATTGTTATAACTATATGTAAAATAAAACTACTAAAAAAAACATTTAAAATTGGTATTCCGATAATGTTATTTAATGATGAATAAGAGAATAAAATAATTGTTGCAATAAATATTCCTAATCCTGCATTGATAAAAGCTAATTTCTTATATAATTTCAATTTATATTTCCTAATTGTAAATAATTAATTAAATATTAACTATTGATATTATTTATCAAGAATAATCTAAAAAACTAGTATTAATCATGCACAACATAAATCAGTTGATGTAAAAATTTAATTATAAAAGAAAAACATATAGTCATTTCTTGTTAAATTATATATCATAAAAACATAAAATAATACTTGTTTAAGATAAATTCAATAGTGTTTATAATATCATAATTCTAACAAGTTTAACAATATCTGAATTTCGATAAAATTACATTAAATTACCTATTAAATTGACAATTAATGAAATCTAATCAACAGACAAGAAATAAAAAATATCAAAACCGCGTAGATTTTCGAATTTGTTGTAATATGATTCTTTCTTTATGGATTCAAATTCGTATTGAAAAAACAATTCACAAGAATATTAATAAATTAAAAGATAAATTTAATTTAGCAAATTTGTTTACGATATTGTAATATTTTAATCAATAGATTCAATATTATACTTATTATTTTTGAGACAAAATGACTAGATCTTTATTCTTATTATAGTATACTTTTGCTATGTTAATCTTGAATAAAAAATTAATTTTTAATATATTTTTGTCAAAAATACAATTTCATTTTCAAATTGCGTAAACCTCAAATTCAATTTTAATTTGTTATATTTATTTGCTGACCATCAAATATGGATTTTTATATCCATATAATCTTAATAATCCTATGTTAAAATTAATTTTTTCGTCATTTCATAATACTAAAGGAAATCTTTGCATTTCCAGCGTCTTAATTTTTCTAATTATTTTAATATTTTTCTCTTTTAATTTTGATAATCTATATGGTTCACATTTAGATCTTAATATTTCAAAAATAACGAATGATGCCTATTTCATCTACGGTTCAGGAGGTAATATCGTTTTTTTTATTGATGATGATGGTGTTATAATGGTAGATAATCAATATCGTCATCATATTGAAAAAATTAAATCAATGATTTCAAATATTACTGATAAAAAAATCAAATTCGTTATTAATACTCACTGGCATCCTGATCATGTAGGCGGGAACGTGAATCTAGGAAAAGATGGTGTTATTATTTTTTCTCACGATAATACAAGAACACGTCTTAATAGTGACCAATTATTTGAGTTCATCAATAAATCTATTCCTGCACTACCTTCAGCAGGATTGCCAATAATAACATTTTCAGAAAATATGACTTTTCATCTTAAGAATGAAGTATTAAAAATAATTCCTTTAGATAATGGTCATACTGACGGTGATTTAGCTGTTTTTTTTACTAATAACAATATTATTAATTTGGGAGACGATTTTAGCGATAAATCTTATCCTTTAATGGATTTATCAAGTGGTGGATCAATAAACGGTCTTATTTCTTCATTAGAAAAAATAATTCCGTTAATTAATAATGAAACCAAAGTTGTTGGAGGTCATTCCGGGATATCAAATAAATCGGGTGTAAAGAACTATTTAGATATGTTGATTGATGTACGTGACAAGATAAATCAAATGATCCAAGATGGAAAGTCATTAAAAGAAATAATTCAATCTAAACCTACTTTAAAATATGATCAAATTTACAATGATCATTCTTTTATAAATCCTATTGATTTAGTAACAAATATATATTTAAGCCTAATGAATTAGTATTATTTAAAATTATTTGTCGATACTCTGATATAAATTAACTTAAAATATATGATTTTGAACTAGGTTTTTCTACTTTAATTTTAAGATAAAAATACGATATATTGAAATATAATTGATTTTAATTATTGTACAATGAATTCATATATTGATAATTTTAACAAAATTTTCAAACTAGAATTTGCTTTATCTATTTCATTTGTTATTTTTATATTTTGTTCTATGTCATATGTTACTAATATTTTTGCTTTTGAAAATAGTGAATTAAACTTGGTTTCATCTACTATGAATAAATCTATTAATACTACTTCCTTTTTCAATTCCAAAGAATTAGATCTGACTAATTTAACTAATAATACTTCTGATTCCATATATTCTCAAATAGCATCATTTAAAAATAATATTTATGTAGTGTGGCAAGAATCTATGCCAGCAAATTTAAGTGAACTTAATTATGATATTTTTTTTATAAAAAGTGAAGATAATGGCAAAACATTTTCTTCGCCTATTAATTTAAGTAATAACACATATTTTTCAGGGCGTCCTCAAATAATGGCATCTGAAAATGGAATATATGTAGTTTGGTCAGATAAAATTAGTTCCAGTAATAAGGATATTTCATTTATAAAAAGTGAAGATAATGGCAAAACATTTTCTTCGCCTATTAATTTAAGCAATAATTCATACATTTCTAGTAATCCAGATATTTCAGCTTATGATGAATCTGTTTATATTGTGTGGAAAGATCGAGAACAAAATTCCACACAGGAAAGTATAGTTTTTAAATATAGTAAAAATATGGGAAAAAATTTTGGAGAATCTATAAATTTAATGAATGATACCAATAATTCTTTTCCTAAGGTTAATTCTTATGAGAATCATGTCTATTTAATTTGGAACTCAGAAAATATAAACGGAATGAATCCGGTCAATGACTTGTATTTTATTAAAAGTGAAGATAATGGCAAAACATTTAATAAAATTATAAAATTAGGCAATAATAATTTCGGAGAATCCCAGATAGCTGTTCATAAAAATAAACTACTTGTAGCTAGTGGAGGATTAATTTTTGCAAATTCAACAAATTTTGATCTTTATATTATTGAAAGCCATGATTATGGAAATTCATTCACTCAACCAAAAAAAATTTCTGAATATTTATTTGAATCTAAAAATAATATGACAAAATCTAATGAATTAGACAGTATGATAAATAACCCATTAAATGTAGAATTATCAAACAAGGATCTTTCATATATTGTATGGCAAAATACTTTTTCTGGAAATTATCAAAATATCTTATTATTAAATAAAATTAATGATACTGATTTTCAAATAACAAATTTAACAGATAATATTGAAGGCATATCACAATGTCCTTCACTTGCAATTTCAAACGGATATGTGCATGTAATATGGGAAAGTTTCATAAACGATAACAATGAAATTATTTTTACATCTATTCAGTTAAGATAATTTTTTAATAATTTTAAAAAAATAAAAAAAAATTTTAATGTAAAGTTTTGTTAACTGATATCTATTGATTTGAAAATTTAAGTGTATTAGTTATATAACAATCGAGGGAATTTATAAAAAAATTAAATTTTTGATTGGCTGTATTTTTAATCGTCTTCTGAAACTATTCCAATTGCTTCTTCTGCTAATGTAAGTTGATTTAATACTTCTTCTGTATTGCCTTCTTCTAGTGCTAATTTTGCATTTTGAAGGTGCTCTTCTACGAATTCTGTAGGACAACCTGTTGCATATGCTTCATTAGCTGCATATGCTTGACTAGCAGACAAAACAGATACTGCTAAAATCCCTAATACACTCATGTATACTAAATTTTTTGGATTCATTATTAATTAGTACTTATTTTAAGGTTATTTATTTGTTTGTATATTTATTGTCTAGATCTTTGAAGTATATGAAAAATATTAAATAATATAATTTAATATTTGGTCAATATTTCTGTGACTTTATTGTTATATAAATTTTATTGTAATGTATTATTGATCCAAAAAAAATAATAAAATAATAGTACTTTTGTGATTTTATGAAATATACTTTTTGTTCTATGTGGTTACGAATCTTTAAGTATTCTTCTGATTTGTTTTTATTGTTTCGTCATTTATTTTAGCATTTTTTGGTTTGTATATTTTTGGTTTATTTTTTATTATTTGTTCATAACTTTTAGTGTCATAAACTTTTTGCAACATCATTGCTAAAGGTATTACAAAAGCTTGTTGAGCTATCTTTGTTATTACATCTCTATAATCTACTACATACTCTTTAATTATTAAATCAGTTCCTAAAACTGGAATTCCTGTAGTTGTTCTAAAGTAATAAACAATTAATATTGCAACAGTACCAACTAGAACTATGTAATAGGGGATTACATTTTTCGGTTTCATTATTATCCATGCAGTTGTTATAATATATCCTATTCCTATCAACACAAAAAATATTCCTTCTCCAAGTTGTCTTGTACTTGTATTTACATTTCCTTTTTCTGCTGATTTTTCTGACCCTACAATTTCAAGTATTGCATGTTCTAAATAGACTACAACATTTGGAATCATTAACCCTACAAAAATAATTGATAAAATTGTCATTTGTTTATTATTTTTCATTTTGTTGATAAGGCTCAATATATTATTACATGAAAAATTAGTATATAAAACAACGTGTAACAAAGTTGATGGATATAAAATTTTTCTATAACTTTTGTCAAATTTATTAAACTAAATTAAATTTGGAATTTTTGTACTTTATTTATTAATACTTAAATTAATTTGAAAATATTATATATTTTCTTGAAAATAAATTTTATTTATAAAAATATTTTCTATATAATTTTTATAGTTAAATTTTATATACATAAAAATAATATGACAATTTTATAATATTTCTATATTTTAGACATATTATATTTTAATATTATTTTAATTATTTTCTTAGTTAAAATCTAAATCATTTTACAGTTTTATCTTTTTTAAATATGAGATAAAATTATTGATATCTAAATTTTAAATCGATTAAATATATCTATTTATAAATAATAATCGTAATTATTTTCATGAAATCTCTTGTAATTGAAAAACATCGAGATATTTTGATTGTAAAGATCAATAGACCCGAAGTTTTAAATGCATTAAATTTTGATGTAGTCAAAGAATTTTCTATCCTATTTAATACTGAATCAATCATGAATAAAGTAAAATGTATTATTATTACTGGTGCAGGCGAAAAATCTTTTTGTTCTGGCGGTGATCTTAAATTCGTTGCAGAGATGACTCCTATTGAAGCAGAACAATATGCATCTTTTGTCCATAATTTGTTAAATAAAATTGAAAATTTAGATAAACCTGTAATAGCAGCAATCAATGGATTTGCCTTAGGTGGAGGATGTCAACTTGCATTGGCATGCGATATAAGGATAGCATCGAGTAATGCAAAAATAGGTCAGACAGAAGTTAAAGTAGGAATTCCACCTGGATGGGGCGGTACCCAAAGATTATCAAGATTAGTAGGACTATCAAAATCAAAAGAATTAATTTACACGGGAAAAATAATTTCTGCACATGAAGCCAAGCAAATAGGTCTTGTTAACGACGTAGTTTCAATCAATTCAAATCAAAAAATAAAAAAACAAGATAATGCGTATACTATCGTTTTAAATAAGAAATTAATTAACGAATGTATTTTGTTTGCAGAATCGATTTCTGAAAACAATAATCACTATTATGCAGTACAGATAAGCAAGAAATTAATAAATAAAGCAAGAGATGTCAATATTGAAAGCGGACTAGTATTAGAGAAATATGGCTGTTCTTTATGTTTTAATAATATAGACAAACAAAAAATGAAAAACCTTCTTTCCTAGAAAGATTTTTATTTGCTAAAACAAAAAATGATTTATTTAATTGACTATTTTTTGAATTTATGACTAAAAGTTATATATAATTGATAGCTTACAAATCATACAAAAAAAGATTTAAAGTAAATTAATTGTATATTGTTTATAACTTTGTTATACTAAATATAATCGTTATT
>JBNAIF010000163.1:0-2819 GCA_050043595.1 Nitrososphaeraceae archaeon
GATATGATTTTTGAGGTAAAAGTGTAGTTAATGTATCAAATATGAAATTGGTGGTTTGTTTCACAAACAACCTACTACATAGTGTATAAATGAGTTAGTTAATATTTAATAGAAAAATACCAAACTATTCTAACAAATCTATAAGATAAATTTGGATCAAGATGATATTTTAAATTTCTAATGATAGATAAAACCAGTAAATATTTTAGTTGTATTTTTTTTAAAGCTGAATTTACTGTTGTAAAATCTGATGAGATATACAAAACTAAATAAAATAGAATTAATAAAGAAATTGTATCCTTTCTTTGATATCTGTATTAGATTCTTGATTGTATATCTTGTCTAGTTTTACGCAATTATTATATGTATTTAATAGAAGTAAGCTAAAAATGTATCTACTAAGTTTAGTTAGTCAATATAATTAAAAATTCTTTGCCATATACCAATAAAATAGAAATATATTCTTAATTTTATATTAGTGAATAGCAATATAAAGTGTTCTAGTATAAAAGAGTCGGTGGTTTGTGAGACAAATCTGACATAAATTTTCATTTTTTAGATAAAAATAAATTGAAATAATTTATTAAAAAACGTAATAAATAGATGTGTTAATTTAAGATAAGATAATTATGTATTAATGATATTCATGTAAATATAGATATATGTGTCTTTTATTTTTTTATAAGTAATAGTAACTCTAAATGAATCACTAATAATTTTATATTCAACGTTTTAGAATAAAAAAATAGAATCAAATAAAAGATATTTAGAGGAGAATAATCTTTAGAAGTTCAGATATATATAGTATTGTAAGCTATACGCAATTGTAAAGTCAACATTATTAACTATAATGTTAATTGGAACATTAATACCAGGTATGATTTTAAGTATACCAAGTATTTCTTTTTCTGGTTCTCATTTTCTTTCAAGTAATGAAAACAACAAAATAATGCAAGCAGCAACAGCTGTAACAATAAATTCAGCATTTGCACAAGAAGATGATAGTTCAAGAATTATGCAAGCAAGCCCATCAGGAACCATTGAAGCTACTCATTATCATGAGATAGCAAAGTTACCGATGCCATTACCAATGGTTCAAACAGGAGGAGTTTCACCTGGATTAACTACTACATGTACCGACACAGACCCACTACCAACATCATTAGGTCTTAATGGTTCAGATATTACTGTCATTGATGAAAATATTTGTCAAACTACTGGTGTAGTAGAATGTCCAAATGGAAGTTCATTAGCAGATGCAGAAGACTTTGCTGCAGGAGAAGATGTAAGAACATTTGTTACTGCAGAATCATTATGTGACTTTCCACAAGATTTGTCTTTTATATTTCTATGTGAAGAATCTGGATTTTTAGTTACTAATCAAACAGATTGTCCACAAAAATGTGAAGATGGAACATACTTAATGCAAGGAATGGAATGTCCTGCATTATTAACAGTTATAAAAAACTTTAATGGTTGTGTTATTGATAATAATGGAACTACAATAGACTGTCCACCAGGAATTCCCTCAGAACCCACAAATTTTACAATAAATGTTGAAGGTAACAATGTAAAACCATCATCTTCATTTCCAGGAGATGATAATGGTACATTACTAACAATAGGTGCAGGTGTATTTGAAGTTACAGAAGAACAAGTAAGTTCAACAACAGTGCCTCCACAATGTAATGAGATATTAGGTGAAACATTTGATGCAGGTGCAGACCTTAGTAGTGGTCAGTATATATGTACTAATTTTAATGAAAGTTGTAGTGGAAACATAAATTTAGAAGATGAACTAACTTGTATTGTTGACAATACAATAGCAATAGATATTTTTGTTGATGTGGTTACTGCTAACCTTAACTCTAACCAAATATCTCTATTCCTGGGCGATGGCAACGGCAATTTTATTACATCAACTGAATTTGATGTTGGTGGTGGAGATAATCCTGAACCAAACTCTATCGCAGTAGGTTTCTTTAATGACGACTCTAATTTGGATGTGGTTACTGCTAACTTTAACTCTAACCAAATATCCCTATTTCTGGGTGATGGCAACGGAAACTTTAGTACATCAACTGAATTTGATGTTGGTAGTGAAAATAATAATCCTGGACCAGACTCTATCGCAGTAGGTTTCTTTAATGACGATTCTAATTTAGATGTGGTTACTGCTAACTTTAACTCTAACCAAATATCGCTATTCCTAGGTGATGGCAACGGCAACTTTAGTACATCAACTGAATTTGATGTTGGTGGAGATAATCCTGGACCAAACTCTATCGCAGTAGGTTTCTTTAATGACGATTCTAATTTAGATGTGGTTACTGCTAACTTTAACTCTAACCAAATCTCCATATTCCTAGGTGATGGCAACGGCAACTTTATTACATCAACTGAATTTGATGTCGCAATCTCTGAATATCTGGGATATGGCTACGACGACTACGGTACATCAACTGAATATGATGTTGGTGGTGAAAATAATCCTGGACCATTCGCTGTCGCAGTAGGTAATTTTAATTAAAAACAAATAAAAATAACTTCATTTATTTTTTTATTTTAAAATTTAATGAATAAATCATTTATTTCTGCAAGAAAAGAATTAAAGTTGTAATCACAAAAAGTGTCACCGTAGTTAATAGCACAAAGGTAACAGTATATCTTAAATATAGATTGTAAAAGTAGGAAAGATGAAAGATAGAATATCATTTAATAAAAAGTGGTCAAGATCAACAATTGAAAATAATGATAATTCAAGTCTTACGGGTAAAATATTTGAAAATAAACTTGTAGACAATATCAAACCACAAGCT
>JBNAIF010000164.1:0-11338 GCA_050043595.1 Nitrososphaeraceae archaeon
TGACATCAATTAAAAAAAATAACTGGACAAGAAGAAGATGGTTAGATTTTAGGCAAGGACATAGCATATATTTAGTATTCTTAATGACATTTGCAAATTTTATTACCATACAATACAAGTTATTAATAGATAAAGTTCCCACTATAGATGCAATTACTGGTGGAAGTATCTGGACATTTGCATTAGTATTTATATCCATATATTTGCCACTAGCAATAATTATAGGATATTGGCATAGGAAAAGTCAATGGAAAGTAGAAGCAGAAGCCTTATTTAATGAAAACAAGGTTGGCGCTACTATGTGGCTTTTTGTTATAGATCTAATAGATGGAAAAATTAGTGAAGAAGAAAAGGAAAATATGAGAAAAAGATTGACGAAAATAAAAGGAAGTGAAAAGTTCAAGAGTGAAAAATAAATACACATTATGAAAATTTAAATTAAATCTACAAGGAAAATTGATTGTCTATCTATTTTTTTAATGAATATCATTTCTTTGATATGTCTTTGTTGAACTAAGAATTTAAAAAGCGTGATTACATCAAGGTAATTTTAAATAGAATTTTAGTATGTGTGTGTTTGAAGAAATTTAACCTAATGTTGATCTACATTAATACATGCTTTTTAGAAAAATTTGGTATTTTTTTCTATTAATGTTGTTTATTTGATATTAAATAATACACATTAAAACTATGCAGGCATAATTAAATTATATTGTTTATTTGAATTAATTGATTGCATGTTAATATGAGAATGAATTTTGGTATTAACTGAATTTGATGTATTTATATAGATAGTGTTACCAAGTTGTGCATAAAAGAAATCTACAGTAAAATATTCAACTATTTCTATCAGTCAAAAGTAATTTTATAATTCTACCAAAACTACATCCAAATTATAAAATTGAAGAAAAACTAGTCAAATTATTTAAATGATAAGAAATATTTCCAGAGGATTTTAAATTTAGTATAACAATTTTTTATAGATTATGCATACATCGATAACACTAATAATTATATTGACCACAAGTCATTACTAATACCAGTAATAAGTACTAAAGTTATCCACAATATTGACAAACTTAGTTTTAGTCATTGTCATTAGATTGTTTGTTACTGTTTTAATATCATATATTATGGTAACTTATTTTTGAACATAGAAGATTCATTTATAATGTTTTGCTAAATTTAAGTAAAAAATTATCAATAAATTGAATATTAATATAACCGTATATTTAAAAATAAATTAAGACATGCCTAAAATAAATGGTTTTGAATTCTAGAAAATATTTTGAAATCCATATCATAATCATTATTTCTTAGATATAAATTCAAATAGAATATTTAGTCGAAGATTTATTATGGTTACAAAATTGCAGTTGGATTTCTTAATTTCGAATACTCCAAAATGCTCAGTATCTGTATGTTTATGAATATAGATACTACTAGGTATGTATTTGATTTGATCCGTAATAGATACAAAAACTAAATCATAACTAGGTATAATATCATTTATTATCGATAATAAGGATTTTTCAGATATTCTATTACGAAATTTGAAACCGTAGAAATATCAACTAATAAATTTTTTTTTAATTTCTTTCTCGATATAAGACCTATTTTATAAAATAAATAAATATAGATTATACCATAATTTTTTTGATTTTCTAATTAAATAATTTTTCTAAAGATCAAAAAATTGTTCATTATAAAATGCTAAAATTTTAGTAATCTAAACCAGATCATTTGATTATTTATTCATTATATTCTATATTGTGATGTTTAGATAATACACACCAGTTATAACAGATAAATCTAAGATATAAAATATTTAAGTAATTATTGCATATCATATTTTGAAAAATGATTAAATTATTTAAGTGGATTTTTATATAATCTGGTTAAATTCAAAATAGAAGATATTCTTTTGTGTTGTATACTTCGTAGAAATTTTCTCAGATCAGGTTCATAAAGTTGAACATCATCATTTCTATAGCCCTTAAACATGTATAATCCTCCTTTTGGATTACGCAAAGATAATAAGCCAATACGTGCCATCGAGTAAATACTGCTATAACCCAATGCTTTTAGTGATTTTCCATACGAAATATAAGTTTCTTTTTTATAAGAAGTCCGCGTTGGTCTACTGGTCGTACTAACTAAATTGTCAATTACTTTCACAGAATAACCTAGTTGTTGGGCTTTTAGAATTAAATATGTTTCAAAACCATAATTCAAAGGATATGAAAGTCCTATTTTTTTCCAAAATGCAGTTTTAATAATCCTTCCAGAACCTCTAGGAATAACACTACGTTCACCGTTAATTTGACCAGAACAGATAACAACATTTTTTATCTCATTCATATATTCCATAATTTTGGAAATATAATTTTCAGGTAATATATGATCTGAACCTAGAATCATAATAAAAGGGATGGTAGTATCACATAACTTTTTTAATCCTTCATTGATAACATTAGCTAAAATCGGCGTCCCTTGTGCATTATAACCTCTGTTAAGTAGATTAACTATTTCAATTCGATCATAAGATTTAACTATCTCATATGTTTTATCTTCTGATCCATCATTGACAACAATAATTCTATTAAATTTCCCAATATCTTGATCGATTAGACTATCAAGAGTTTTTCCAATTATCTTCTCTTCATTTCTTGCAGGAATAATTGTAGCAATTTCATAGTTAGTCAATAGTTATATAATAATTAATTAATTAATTTATATATTTCAATTTTGAATATACGTTATAAAATGTAAATATATAATTTGAGATTTATCTCGCAAATATTATAATGCATTAACTAGTTTATTCATTTTTTCTAGACTTATTTCAAATCCAAACCGTTTTTCTTCTTTTTTCATATTTCTGTACATTCGCATCATTAAAGGAAAATGTTTGACAGAACTTAATTTATTTGACATTTTTAATCTTACAATTCTATATACATCATCATAGTAGTTAAATTTTTTTAACACCAATGATCGATAACGATTAAAATCAAATTTATTTGAAGATTGAAAAACATTCAGAAAAATTTCAGAACATAATAAAGACGGAATAATACCTTCTCCTAGCATAGGAAAAACGCATCCAATTGATTCTCCAACACCTATAATATTCTTGTAAAAAAATGGCTCCATTCTCTTTGGTGGAGACAGACGTATTGGTCTACCAATTTTTTTAATTATTTTAACATTTGGATGTTTATTAAAATATTCATTTATACCAAAATATTTTCGATCAATATCACCAGCTCCAACAAATGCCTTACCTTCATTTAAAGGAAAATACCAGAAATAACCTCTGGCGCCTTTATATCCTATAACATAAAAGTCATCTAGATTCTCAATATTTTCTACCAGGTACTCATATGCTGGAATATAAAAATCTTGTTTAGAATTAGGTAATAAAGATCTATAAAAACCAGTACAATCTAATACATAATCATAGTTAGAGGCAGGAAAAGAAGAGTTGCATTTGTAACCGTAAACGATTTTTACATCTTTTAAAAGATCATGTTCCCATTTTAGTTTATTATAAGTAACCAGACCACCTAGTTCTAGATATTCTTTCTTATTATTTGGTAAATCCATCCGTAAACGTTTTCCTATGTGATAAATGTAATCATCAAAGTTCAATCCTACATCCGAAGAGAATTTAGATAATACATTTTTTGAAGCACCCCATGCGCAAACTGCCCAATGATTTTCTTTCTTTGATGATTCAAAAACTTCGACATCATGGCCTTGTTTTGTTAAAATATGTCCCAAATAGCTACCACAAACACCAGCTCCAGCTATTGCAATTTTCATAGATTTAAAATATTTTTTTTTCTTTATAATCTTTAGTAAGTTCTTTTTAGTTATTAATAAAAAACATATTGAAAGTCAATAATAATTAACATATTAAAATATAAAATAACATGTTTTTGTGATTAGATTTCATAGAGTAAACAAAAATATATTGAAATAATTATAACTATTGTAATTATCAAGACATAAAAATATAGATAATTCTACCTATAAAAAATTAGATGAAAGAAGATATTAACTATGTTACTATAAATATAATAGATTAACATAAATAGCTCAATATCAATCCATCTACTAAATGAATAGAACAGTAATGACGTATATGTTAGCAACTATAGTTGCACTCTCAACAATTGCAGGATTTTCTATGCAACCACTCTTTTCTGGCGCCCAAGCACAAGTAGGTATTCAAAGCGATGAACCACCAATAATGGGAATAGAAGTGCCACAAGGTTTAGAGATTGTCAGTCCATCATGTGGTCAAGTTATTGATCAAAGTGTAAAATTAACATCAAATCTAAATTGTGATGAAAGTGATGCTCTCTTAGTTGGTCAACATGATATAGTAATTAATCTAAATGGTTACACATTAACTGGTCCCGGTGATGACTCTAGCAAAGTAGGAATAATGGTTCCTAATCATGTCAACGTAGTAATAGCAAATGGTACAATTAATGGCTTCCAAGCAGGAATTTTAGCAAGCGGTGCGGATAATTTAGTAGTAGAGAAAATAAATTTTGAAGGAAATCAAATTGGAGTATTCGCCACTGGTTCAACATTTGTTGAAATCAGAAAATCAATGTTTGATTTAAATGACATAGGTATCGCAGCACATTCTACACAAAATACCGTGATTGAAATGAATCAATTTGATCAAAACCAAATGGCAGGAATAACATTAGTTAATACTGATGATTCGCAAATCATAAAGAATAATATCGGCGGAGGAGATAACGGAGTATACATAGATAACCAAAGTAACAACAACGAAATAGCATTCAATAACGTATTAATGAACTTGATAGACTTTAACAACGCAAATGGATTGCCAGTAAATACTAATGCAAACAATTTTGGACAAAACAATTGTATGATCTCTAATCCAAGCGGCATATGTGTCGGTGGATAAAAACAATAAAAACCCCATAATTTTTATTTTTTATTTTAACATTCAGTTTATATAGTAAGTTTTATAGAAATTTAATAAATTAAGATAAAAAGTTAATTTTGTTATATTAATTTCATTCTTGTCCAGATATAGAAAATAATAATTAATTATTTGCAATAAGTTTATTTTATATATTGAAAATCATCTAAAGTTATCAAATTTAGTTTGTTGGTTATTATTTATTTTATAATAACAACATATTAATCATATGCGTCTGAACTTCGAAATTGAATATATTTATCATCTGGAGAATATTTCGCAGGATGTGGAATATTAGTTTGGATTAAACAGATTTCACAAGTGTCCTTAAGAGTATATTTATTACATAAATTACATTTGCGCATTAAAGTTTTCATTTTAATTATTCTAGCTATGAGTTTTTTTAGATTCTTGACGAATAAAATTAAAATTACCATGCTCTTTTTCAACGGATGACCCCAATTTTTGAATTATATTTTTTACAGTTTTTTCGGCTGATTTAAAATTGTCTGCAGTTACAATTAAACGATATTTTGGTGCAGCAATGTAGGTGATCTTAATTTTGTTAGACCCTTTTATGTGTTCAATATCATGTAATAAAGATTTAATTAATTCAATTCCATCAGATGTTTGAAATGATATTTCTAAAATTCCTCGAATTTCAACGTGTGGAATCTGAATCTTGTTACTTTCTTCTTCAATTAAATTTGTAATAGAATCAGTAAAATCAAATTGTTTAACTACATCTATACCTTTTTTGGCAACGTCTTCAAAAGCATCATAAACATAATCATATTTAGACAAGATTTTTTCTTCAATTATGTTTAACTCGTCTTCAGAAATTCCTGCCTTAGATTTAATTATTTGTAAAAAGGCATTTCCTTTTTCATTTTTTTTAACTTCTAGTATTTTCGATTTTTTCTCTTCGCCAGAAACTTGTTTAAGTGATAGATCTACTTCCGAACGGCTCTTGCTTACTCGTATTACCTTTAAAACTATTTTTTGATTTGGTTTAACATATCTTTCTATATTCCTGATCCAACCTGTAGCAATTTCTGAAATATGTAAAAAACCGGTCATATTGCCATATTCTTCTAATGTAACGTAGGCACCATGACCAATTACTTGTTTAACAGAAGTTATAACGATATCTCCTTCCTCGGGTAAATCTTTAGAATCTTTGCTCATTTATAGAATTAATGCGTATAATTGTCATATTTATCTGTGTCTAGAACATCAAATGGTCTAAAAATTAATAATCTATACCTTGTTTAGCTTTAATACCATTATTATATGGATGTTTAATTTCTGTCATTTGAGTTATTATATCAGAATGTTTTTCAATTTCTTTAGCTAAATAGTTTCCAGTCAATACAATGGTAGTTTTTTTAGGTTTGTGATCAATTAATTCAAGAATTTGATCTACAGTTATCAAATTTAGTTTTAAAGCATAATTTATCTCGTCAAGAACAACTACATCATATTTCTGTGAAATTATTTTTTCTTTTGCAATATTGATAGTATTTAATGCAGCCTTTTTATGAATATCAAAATCATAAATATCATCTAATATTCCCACAAAGCCTTTTCCTGCGACTATTAGTTCGAAATTGGGTTCTAATTTTTTAGAACTAATCATCTCTCCATAAAACCATTTACCCTTGATGAATTGAATCATTAATGCTTTTTGTCCATGACCAACAGCACGTAACACTATACCCAAAGCTGCAGTAGTCTTTCCTTTCCCATTTCCAATATAAGAGATGATCAAACCATCATGATCACTTTGCTCCATATAACTAATATGAAATACGAAAGTTTATATATTTAATATTATAAAAATCTCTAAATCTTTTGTTACAATGCAGAACAAGAATTCGATATTACAAAATTGGGACAATCAGAATAGTACTGTAAGTGAGATAAGGAACAATATATTCGAATTATTAGAACTTGACGATGAAAAAATTAAAGAAGAAGTCAAGGAAATAATGAAAGAATATAAAAATATCAATCTTATTGATACATGGTTTGATATCTTAAGAGTAACAGCCATAATTACTATAAAAAATAATTATATTTTTGTACAATCGCAAATATATGATCTTTTAACAATTTTTTCTAATATAATAGACAAAAAGAAAAAAGACATTGTTAAAACGATAACATTTAACATATACAAAGAAATAATGGAAAATTATCTGAAATTAAATAATGAATTAATATTGATATTTCCAGCGGTAATTGTTAACATGATGAATATAATTCAATATGGTAAAGATATAGATGGAAAATCGATGAATCTCTTTTCTATGAATAATTATTATCAAAATGCAAAAATAAATTTTGCTCAAGAAAAAGAAAGGATATCATCAATGGATCTAAAAATTAATGTACAAGATAAAAGAAATCATATTCTCACAATATTATCAAGATTTACAGGAAGAAAGGAAAATGATTTAGAGAAATCTATAAAAACAATTCAAGAATCTGACATGAAAAAAATTCAAGACATATGTAATAATTATGATAAAGTACAAAAGTTAAATAAGTTGATTGAAACTAATGAATTTAGTCAAAATATAGAAAAAGAAATAGGAAGAAAATTATCAGATAGTCAAATACAACATGCATCTAATTCAATTAAAAAGATTAGAATGTATTTAGAAAATATGTTGGATGGTTCTTTTGTACCCAAAGGAAAACACGGAATAAACCATGTCAAGCATAATATAGAATACGGATTTCAGTTAACAGGAATAATTCAATCTAAAAAAAGAAAAAAAACATAGTATTACATATTTATTCAAATATATTTTTGTGATTGATTAATCCTGAGAACGAAAGAAAAAATCGACAATTGGTTAGGAAAATGCTGTTATTATATTCTTCCAATTAATCAGGAGTATTATTATGGATCAGGTAAAAATATTGCAATTTGTACACTCTCTGATATTCGATTATTAGAAAATATTAGAAATTCTCCAGATATAATGAAAAAAATTATTATTGTAGGAAGATTACTATCTGAAAATAAAGGAATTGATAAAATAATAGAATATGTAAACTATAACTCGGATTTAAAATTCATTATATTATGCGGAAGAGATGCAAAAGGTCACAAACCTGGTGAAGCATTAATTTCATTAAAATATAATGGAATAGATTCTAAAAAAAGAATTTTGTATACAAGATCTCCATATTCTAAGCTAAAAAGTTCTTATGCAAATATTGAAAAGTTTAGAAAACAGATAGAAATTATAGATTGTATAGGATTAAAAAATATAAAAAATATAAAACTAATAGTAAATGCTAATAGTTAGATGTTTGCCTCTCTTTGTTGACATCGTGTTTTCTAGAATATTCATGTAGTATTTCAGATGGATTCATTCCTAATTCTATTGAAGCCTGTAGTACGAAATGTAAAATATCAATTAATTCTTCCTTTGCTGAATCAATATCAAAATTTGATGGTGATTTCCACCATTTCCAATTAGTTAACCTTTGAAGTTCAACAGCTTCGTGTATTATAGCAATAGATAATGAAGATATTCGTTGTTCTTGTGATTTTGGATATCTTGATGAAATTACAACTTTCGCTAAATCTTTTTGCATTTTATAGAGAGTATCTAGCTTGTCCATTCTGTATTATAACAAGAATATTATTTAAATTATCAACCAATAATAAAATTACAATAATTGAAAAATTTATAACAACGTTTTAATTATTTAAAATATGGAATATGCAAATCCTAACGTTTTAGTAGATACACAATGGGTCGAAGAACATTTAGAAGATAAAAACATTCGTATTGCAGAAGTAGATTATGATCCGAAGGCTAATTATGCTCTAGGTCATATACCAAATTCGGTATTATTTGACTGGAAAAAAGATATTAATGATCCAACAACTAGAAATATTCTAGATAAGAAAGATTGTGAAAATTTATTACAAAATGCAGGCATAAACGAAGATACCACTTTAGTATTATATGGAGATTTTAACAACTGGTTTGCAGCATTTGCTTTCTGGGTTTTTGAATACTATGGAATTAAAAATATAAAAATTATGAATGGTGGTAGAAAAAAATGGTTAGAAGAAGATCGTCCTATTTCTAAAGATATTCCACAGTATAGTAGAGGAAATATTCAAGCAAGTGAAGCCAATTTAACCACAAGAGCATTCTTGGAAGAAGTTAAAAAATCATTACAAAGTAACAATATCATGAAAATAGATGTAAGAAGTCCAGCAGAATTCAAAGGAGAGATTACAGCACCACCAGAATATCCTACAGAACATGCTCAAAGAGGTGGACATATTCCTGGAGCATTTAATGTCCCATGGGCAAAGGCGGTTAATGATGATGGAACTTTTAAATCAGTAGAAGAATTAAGACAGTTATACGAGCCATTAGGAATAACAAAAGATAAAGAAGTAATAACATATTGTAGAATAGGAGAGAGATCTTCACATACTTGGTTTGTCTTAAAATATTTACTTGGATACCCGAATGTTAAGAACTATGATGGTTCTTGGACTGAATGGGGTAACATGATTGCAAATCCAATAGAAAAATAAATACACACAATCATCTTTCTTTTTTTATTAAAAAATGAAATAAAGAATTTTCTTTTCTAAGATCTATAATTGGTTGGGATGTATTATCAGACCATCTCAATAATTCCAAATCTGCAGTAATATCATCTGAAACAAGATATACAATTTCTCCAATATTTATTCTTGTTAACAATTCATCTAGCTTGTTCAAAGTTGCAGCACATTCTTGCCCTATTTCATACATTTCGTAATCTGGAAATTCTTTGAAACATTTCACTTTTAGATCGTTAATAATGAATCTAATCTTATTTTCGCAGGTGCGAATATATTCTAATGAATTATTTTCAAATGGTTGTTTATCTAATAAAATTTTAATAAACCATCCTTTTTCATATGGACTATTATTTGCTAATTTTGGATTATTAAGTAGATCATTATTAATTTCTTTTATTATTCCAGAAAATGGAGTTCGTATAATTCCAAAATATTTTGAACTTTCGATAGATGCTACACTTTTTCCTTTTTCTATAGAAGACCCGATATCTTTGATTTTGATCGATTTTAACTTACCAGAAAGAGATGTAATTATTGGAGTAATACCCAATTTAATTAAATCATTGTCACAATAATTTACCCATGTAAAATTGTCCAAATCATACAATAGATGATCGGGGAAAGAACAATTATTGATATTCATGTTTAGGTTAATGTTTTTGTAAATAAAATATATAAGTTACAACGAAGTATAGTATATTAATTAGAGAATCAATATTTGTAGTAAATAATATTAAAATTATCTATATGTTAAAAATAGAATTGTTTGTTATTATTTGTATTGTATTATTTTTGTTTAATAATGATAATAATACAATTGAGATATTTCCCCAATCTGGTCAACCAAGTGGTCAACTAATAGATAATACAGGCCAAAAAAGTAACATAGATGACATATCACAAGGAAGAATGGGATAGTCTTTAGATAAACAGATACTTGAAGAATTAGATGTAAGATAAAGAACTAGAGAACCATATCACAAGAAAGGTCATTGACTAAGTACTAAACGAACTAAATTCGACGATTCAATCCATAGAACAATGAATGAATAATCAGATCAACATGGATCAAAAATACTAAAATATTTTGAAATTAAAAATAAGACTATCAATAATTTTGCAGAAAATATCGTAAATGACATAATAACGGAAACCTTAGGAGATGACATAATTATATTGACCAGTGACCACGATATCTTTATGTCAATTTTTGGAAGTGATATTATAAAAGATGGAAATAGTAGCGACATAATTCAGAGTAAGGATAATAGTGATTTTGTTATAGGTGAAAAATGATTAGACATATTATTATGAAGATACGAGCATGATGTAATTTTTGATGGTGATGATGATGATATCATTATAAGAAAAGAGGAATATGACATATTGTTTAGTAATAATGGAAACGATTTATTATAAGGTGTTAACGTGATTATGCAATACTTTGGATTTGGAGCTGATTACTTCTAATGTGGAAAAGGAATTGATATAATCATAGACTTTAACAAGGATGAAGATGAAAATTCAGGTAATTGTGAAATAATAAAAAATACATTATAATTTGATATAATAGTATAAATTATCACATTAATGAATAATGATATAGATAATATAGAGATTAATGAATTAAATTCATGTATAAAAGGATGTACTTTATGTAGTTTATCAAAAACTAGAAAAAATGCAGTTCCTGGAGAAGGACAATTTAAAAAAAAAATATTAATTGTAGGTGAAGCACCTGGAGTTTCAGA
>JBNAIF010000165.1:0-12150 GCA_050043595.1 Nitrososphaeraceae archaeon
CATCTAGCCATTCTAAATAAACCCCTAGATCATTATCACATATAGCAATAATACTTCTATCCGTAAGGCCTTTGTTTTTGCAATACATTCTATATCTCATTAGTAATATCTTATTACGAGAGTTAACTATTGATACTCACTCCTTCCAACTTGATGTTATATTAATTAATTCATCCTTGGTTGATACATAGACTGAACACTCCGTCCCTGGTATTCAGTTTTAATAACGAAAATACTTACCACCTCCTTAAAAATAGGTACAAAAAAACCACACTGAAACTAGGCTTAAAAAAAGCCTGTGTTCAGTGTGGTCTAACCACTTTAAAATAAACTATATTATTTTTCCAAGGACATTTCTATTATATACCATTTTATATGAATATACAAGATATTATTACAGTTTAATACATGATATTTTATATTATGACATTTTTATATAAAATTCTTTATATATAAAAAAACTCTATTAATAGTTGTAGGTAGGTATACCATTAACTAATAATAGAGTTTCCACTGTTTTCATGTTTTCTTATTAGGTTTTAAATTTAGTTTTATACGAATCAAATCGTTAATACAATCCATAAAAGTCTTGTTTGAAGTTTCTGAAGGTATTCCATATATGGTATAACCTTTGTATTTAATGACTGGTAGTTGCTTTTTCTTATCATTCTTCATATAATCACCTCATTTTCATTTAGCATTCAATTATTCTCTATCACTTAAATGAATCGTTTTTATATTATAATCTAATCTTAACGTTATACATGCTCTCCTAACAGCTGATACGTCATAAATATAGAAACTCATATAATTTAATATTACATTTATTGTCTAGTTAATCAACTATGTAGAAAACTATTATATTATTATTAAACTATATAATCCCAAATAATATGTTAAATGGACATTCTGTTGCTACGTTAATATCGGATCTAATACTATTATACCACCAATATTTTTGACAATATCTTCATCAGCAATTTCAATAAATTTTTTGTAGGTTTTATGATTAGTCAATAAGACTATGACATCTGCTAATTCAAAACAGAAATCTCCTTTGCATCTCCATTCTCGCTCATGTGTCCAATCAATCATAGAATCTTCATTAGATAAATCAAAAGAGACGATTCTCCACCATTCTTCTTCTTTTATGAACTTTTTTGCGATATCAGTGCGCTCATATATGACTGGTCTACCGCCTTTATTATAAACATAAGCTTTCTTAAAACACAATCCTATTGGTGAATATCTTCTCTTTCCGCCTAATTCAGGAGTGTATATTTGCTCATGATATGAATTTTGACATAGACTATGTATTGGAGCATCTTGAAAGCATACTGCGTTATTCTTTCCACAAATAAATCCATTATTATTACTACCTTTGATTTCTCTATTTTTTAAAATCTTTAGTAGTATATTTCTGGCATTATTGTCATCATTACCTCTTGTTAAATGAGTTAAGTAACTAGATAAATCTGTCCTGGATCGCATTCTTTTTTTATATGTTCTAATATCATAGCTCACTCTCCCCCTCCTTTTTTGTGTTAACAAATCATGCATATATTTTATAACTATACATAAGTCATATTGCTATATATACCTTATTCATTATTTTTTTTAGCGAATAAAATTTCAGATGCTTTCTCTACAAACTTGTTAAAGTTATCTGTTATCCACTCTAAATTATTATTGTTATAACCTTTACTTTGTATAAAATTAATAAATGGTGATAATTTCTCCTTATTGCAATATTCTTCAATTATATCAAACAAATATATATCTTTCTTAATTAGACTACAAAAATACTCAAATTCTTCTATATCTAAATTAAAATATCCTTTGAGGTTACCGATTAAGTTCCTTTCAATCAATTTATCAATATATGTCTGAGTTTCAGTTATTCTTGGTACCCCTAACAAAGACACAGATACAATATACACTTCTTCAATTCCTTCAAATTTATTTCTTTCTCTACTATTAGTAATCGCATTATATGCTCTTATTGATTGATTAATTGGGTCTACAGCAATTTTCTTAATCTGCTTATAGAGAATTTCATCATCTTCTTCATAATATGTGGTAAATAACGGTCTTTTTGATTTTGCTTCTACTACGAGAATTTTATTATCGCAAACTATATAAGCATCTGATGAATTCTGGTTATCTCTACCATATACAAATTCAGGTATGAATTTGCATATTTGCTGTTTAGATTCATTAATCGATTTCAATACTATTTCCGCAACGTACTTCTCAAAAGGTCTCCCTATAAAAGTTATGATATCATATTCATTTTCTGGATAAGCTTCTCTTATTCTATAAAAGAGTCCTTCAAAAAACTGGTTAATGATAAAATCTTCATGCAATGACAAATACCATCCATCTCCTAAATCAATCAAAGGATTTTCTAAGAATTTAGAGTAATCCCAACTATTACAAATTGTATCTGCACACCAATCGTTAAATTCTAAAATAGTACGAGATTTTGCTTCTACCAACGCTAGGAATTCATCTTTACACCTCAAGTCACGAGCATATTCATAAATATTAATTATAGGTATTTTAGTATTTTCATCTGCAGATGGTATATGCAATTCAACTAATGGAAATAAAAGTGCTAAAAATTGTTCAATACTCTCACCTTGATACTTTTCCTTATATCTTTCATAGAAATCCATATACTCGTTTTCATTATAAATTTCTTTTTTTTTGGCCAACTCCGTAAACATTCTAAAAGACCGTGCTATATCATTTTTTAAATTTCTTTTATTGTTTATTGAAATATTCTTAAACAAATAGCTTACTGGAGAATATATATCATGACTCGGTAAATAATCTGCTAATCTCAACTGTATATCGAATATTCTGAATAACATACTTTCATTTATATTAATTTTGAAATTTTTATCTATTTCTACTCCGTATTTTATAACCCATTTAGCAAGAAACAATAAACCTTGTTTTGAATATAGTTGATAGCTCATAATTTTAAGTGTTATCTCAGTTCTATATGGTTTGCTAATAGAATACTTACATCTATAATTTATTTCCTTTTCCATATTGTTTAACAAATATGCAATGGTCATTAATAATTTTCGTCTGTCAACCTCTTGTATACATTCTATTATTTTGTCCTTATTAAAAATTCCTTCATTAAAAATAGTATTATGAGTAGCAATAGCAATTAATGGTATATTATCTCTGATCACTTATCTATCCCTCCAACAATATTTTATCAATTATAATAACTTATCTGACTTATACTAAATTTTCCTTAGCTGTTGTAGGTGGTACTCAATACTTAGATAAATATTATCTTAATGTTGAATACTACCGCCTAATTTAATCAAAGAATGTATGAGGTAATGATCCCTGTACAACTCTAAAGTCTTCTTGGCCCCAGTTCTACAGACATAAACACATTGCAGGCAAAATACTTCATGGAAGCTAGCTTTACTCACATTATTCCAAATTTAGTATTTTCATCATTGTTTCCTCAGCTAAAAAGAAAAAAGTATAAACCCCTAAACAAATATTATGTATAAATAATTCTAAACGAAAAGGTATGTTATTAATAACTACATGGCAATACTCTTTATCCTCTTTTCCCTCTGCCTCGAAGTAATCGACTAGAATAATAGTCTGATGAGCAATTTTATCTCTAAGTGCTCTGCCCTTTGAAGACCCACAAAGCAATCTCAACCAACTAAATTCATTATTATCCATTTCAGAAATTAACTCTCTGACAGCCCCTAGTTTCTCATCACTGGTTTTTAATATAAATTTGCTGAAATCATTAAAACTATCCATTCTCCTTGTCCCAAATGGTTCAAGCATTAAATTGGCAAAAATATTTGCACCTAAATCTAAAGATGATCTGGCAAATAGAACCATTGCCTCTAGATGATATAGTAGTTCAATTTCTTCTTCCCATATTAATGCTGGACACTCTCTATCTTGACTAACTATGAAATCATGTTCTACCTTAATTGCTGAGACACCTGCCCCATGCAACATGTATAACTTTCTGCATGAATTTAATAATTTTCTTTTAATTATTAGAATCTTGTCACTATCAAAAACTTCAAATTTATCTTGTAACTTATCTAGTGTATTGTATAAGATTCTAAATGGCTCTTTACCATATGAACTCTTTAGAACACAATCAGGACCATAGATTAAATCCAGTTCACTCATTCTTAATACCTCTCCCACTATCATTTTCGATACACTCAAATCAAACTTTTAAAAAAACTTATGAATTATGTGACCTATTTATATTTTTTATAGCAAAGCACATCAATAAAATACTTATACATATATTTTACACCCATGACCTATTTATATCCATAAGAGATATTGTCGAATATAGTCACTCTAACTTAACTAAAAGTCAATTAGTAAATAAGTCCATAATTTAAATGGAAGAAATCTATTAACTCAATTAAACCTCTATTAATATAGAAAAAACTCAATTACCACTACACTAGGGTATAGAGTCAAGTTCTTTTATCTATTTCATTAATAATACTTATTTATACTTTATGTTTCTACTGTTTAAGTTATCAAAAATAATACCTAAGATTATTTTTTCTTTATTAGTATTATCTATTGATTCATACATTATATTGAGGGCTTTAAGATAAGACTAGCATAATATATAACCACTCCAGATAGCATACTAATTGAAGTTGTAATTATAATGGAATCTGCAACGCCAACTCCAAAATATAAAATTAAATTAATTGATAAAAACAAAAAAAAGTCTACAATTCCCTTTAAAAATTCCATATTATTACGCTCGATTTAATAGTCTATCTCATCATTTCAGACCGATATGTACTAAACTTAAATTCAAATTTTTAAAAGAATCTACCTTATACTATTCACCCATTTAAGAATAGGAACAATATAAACTTTTTTAACTTACTAAACCAAAATTACTCTTTATATCACATAACTTTTACCTATGTATTAATTCATATTAACTAGGAAAACTTCTATTTATGGCATAGTTCATCGCACCGTCTACAACATCGTTTACTTATTTAAAGCAATTAATTAGACTTTAAATTTCATAAGCCACTCATAAGCTTTTTGATAATACTTTTGATCTATTTCAACTGTGAACCTATCAACAAATACCATATCTTTTTCTTGAGCCTCTTCAAAAATATTCTTCTTACTACGTATAGCAAGAAAAATTTCTAACTCATCCATTGACATTAGTCTATTCTTATAATTTATTCTACACTCGAGATATTCTTTAAACTCTTTAAAATTATTACATTCTTTCGTTATTATATCAAGATCATATATATTTATAACTAGAGGCAATTCCTCTATAGGAATTCCTGGTATATAATCACTAATACTTGCTGGTATCCATCCTAAATGATCTGCTACAACACATAATTTAAAGATTTTATTCTTAGACGGAAGTTTAATTCTTATGATCTCTTCGGATTCTTCTATATATTCAAATTCTCTCTCCTCGATAATCCAACTTTGAGTTCTAACAGCTTGTTCATATGCTTTCCCCACTGCTGCTTGAAAATCATTATCTAAAGATTCTATATCGCCTTTTAAAGTATCAAGTAACAGCAATTTACTTTTACACTCACATATTATTGTTGTATTATCTTTAATCGCGGTAACATCTGCCTCAAAACGTTTTCTACCATCATAATAATATAGTGATTGATATACTTTATTTTTATTAAATAATCTCCTCATGTATCTTACTGTTATTTTCTCTAAAACTTCCCCCCTCCAACAAGTATACCTATTTCTTGCTTCTTTATTTATTTTTTTACCTACTATAAACTCATAATGAAATAATTTAGGTAAATTTTGTATAGAATTAATTGGTAAAGCGACATAAATATAATTACCAAAATCAATAATAGGTTTTGCATATAGAATGTTGAAATCTTCTATTTTGTTAAAATCACTTTGTATACCTAAGTCAACTTTTAGATATTCTATCATGTTATTGACTTTATCTTCATTGAACTTATCATATAATTCAGTTTTTTTAATTCTATATATGTATCCCTCTTTAACACTCTGCATTATATCTCCACTGCTATCAACCTCTCTCCCCATTACTGACAAACTTTCCATCCTTTTTTTATTAAGGTTATTTGTCACCTTATGATATTTTTGATATATAAAAATCAATAAATTTCGACATTCACTAAAAGTGAACCCTATAGCTTGATTGATATCTTGATCAAATTTACAATATAATTCACTAGAAAACTCTATTAACTGATTGATATATGCATCCCCTCTATGAAATATATGCTTGCTTTTCATCATAACTGATTTTTCTACTTTTTTCTTCTCTTCAAAAGAAGCATCTTTTATCGCAACACTTCTTTCAAATATTTCGCTTATACCTTGTGCTAATACTACTTTCTCTGCATAAACTAATAATCGTTCTGAATCTCTAAATAGATATTTATATTTGCTATTGTTAATGTTATATTTTAACAATACTCCTGCAATTAACTCAGCTTTATTTAATCTTAAATTATCTGCTAAATCCATATATTGAAATTCAATAATTCCACTTAATATATCTTCTGTATTAAATCTTCTCATAACTCTGTCAATTCTATCATAATTTCTTTTTTTTGCCATTGGCTTCACTAATTCAGTAGCTATTGAACCACTTCGTAATACTTCAAGTAATTTCATTGGGTCATTTAACATATTCATCGTTCCTCCTATTTGAATAAATTACTAAATCTCCAGTTCATACTACCCAATCTTGACATTCCAATTCATTGCATTTATCAATGATTCCTAATACCAAAAAAAGTCTAATTCAACCCTAATTTAATACAGTTTTATATACTCAAATAGAATTGAACTAGAATGGTCTACAGATGAAATACTCTTTGCAAGTAAATGAAACGTTCTTTTTTACATTCATAAATTCATTAGCTGTTATCTCCTAGTGTTTTTTTTATATGGAGAATTATTGCAATGCCTGCGACAACACAAATGGCTATAATATAATCATTCTCAACTCTTCCTTAATTTTATTCTTTTACATTATAATCCATCATTAATCTTCTAAATATCTATATAGAAGAATTACCTTGAATTAATTCTTCTATATAATGCTGCAACAAAAAAACCCATTAAAGCAATTCCGAAAAACCCTTCAATACTGGTGACAATTCGATAAAAAGGTTCAGTATATGTTATATCACATGATAACGTTAAAAAATATGTAATACTAATATATAATGATGTCAACACCTTATTACCTGTCACTACTTGCAGCTTAGGGCTAAAATAGTAAATACCACTGAATAAAGTGATTATTATAAAACTTGTCCAAATAACATTATTAAGCTTTTCTCCATACCCCCATACATATTTTTCAAATTTACTTAAGATGTACTTAAATAAATTTATAACAGAATCGACTGCATCATATCTTTGTTTATAATAATCTTCTTTTCTTCTAAATATTGCTTTATATTGTTGTTCTTGAGCTGATTTGGATTCGAAAAAAAATAGTTTAAACTCACTAAAATCTCCAACTTTCAACCATTCATTTGCTATTTTTCTACATAGTTTTTTTCTTAAATTATGTTTCTCAGGTAAAGAATGTTTTACATCTTTATAATTTATAACTGTATTTTCCCATTCAGTGTAAAAAAAATCACAAAAACTAATATCACAATTGTAAAATCCACACTTAATAAATATACAATTTGAAAACGTAATATTCTTAAATTTAGTTTGCTGAAAATAACATCCAATAAAAACACAATGATTAAATTGGGTATTATTGAACTTTACCTCTCTAAATCCAATTTTTGAAAAGGTACATTTTTCGAATTTTATTAATTCATAATTTAGTTTTCTGTCTAAACCGTCATTTATAAAGAGCTGATTTTTATATGAAGCTGAGCTTGTTATCCCCTCAACATATCTCTCCTTTTTTCCAACATAATGTTCCTGCATATTAAACCTCCTAGTATAATATAGTCATAGCATAAATCTATGCTAATTAATTAAATTTCTATATATAAAGTTGGAGAAGGAGTTCTCTTCCAACTATATTAATACATAAAAATATAATCTTGTTGTATATTTATTAATTTTATTAGCTCCTATACACCTTATCTGATTCATAAGGTATGATATCTCATTGTATAGGAAGAAAGTTGTATTCCTCCTAGGGAACTTTCTTTGTAAGGTGATATTTATATTTCAGCTAGTTCAGAGCCTTTAAGCTATACCCGTGTCACATTCTAGGTTGTGTACTCATTGTTATTTATGGATTCTTATTACGAAAGAAGCTTATTTATGTCACATTGTACTTACATATCTGTAGGTATTGATGTTGGTTCATCCTTTAGTTGGATGTCTATCGTTGACCCACAGGAAAATATGATTGTAGAACCATTCAAAATCATTCATAATAATCTTGATTACCTTGAACGCGCTTGTTCTTAAATAAAAAAAGCAGAAGAGTCGTATTCCATGAAATCCAAAACATTTATGGAATCTTCGGGAATATATCATTTCCCACTCTTCTGCTACTTGATAGAATCAAATTTGAGGTTTTGTGATTAATCCTCTCATCACTCATTCTATCAAAAACTTTGGTATAAGGAGAGTAAAAATGATAAAATTGCTTCAATTGATATTGCAAAGTTAGGCCTTAAAACTAATCTAAAGACTTCTGTTATGCCTGCAAAACTAGTTGTAGAGCTTTGAACCCTTACTAGAAAATATTATAGTTTAGTTGATAATCGATCTGGTTAAGTTAATCAACTAAAGCTTGATTTAAGTACTGTTTTTCCTCAATACTTAAATATCTTCTGTGATGTTACTGATGCTACTTCTTTTATGATTCTTAAATGGTACACCTTATAAAATCCTTCGCGGTCACAAAAATACCATCATAAGAACAATAGCTAATGTTTCTCGTAAAGGTCAGTCTAAGTCAACGATTAAATACAATAAGCTTATTGATGCAGCTAATTCAGCCAAAGTATTTGGCTACAACATTGATAGCATATACTTCAATATCTATTGAACATTGGCTTAATAGAACAGCTAGATTCTTCTATTGCCTTATCATGGCTCAGATTCATTGGCTTAATTATGTTATTGGTATTGGTTTTTTATCTGCAGTCACTATTATGTGTGAAATCGGTGACTTCAGTTCTTTTAAAAACCCTAAGCACTATAAAATATTATTATATTAGTTATTCCGTTTTAACAAGGCCATACTCAACTAACTCACTTCTAATAGTTTTTATCTCATTGTTTAGTTGCGATATATATTCTTCACAAACAGATGTATATAAATCATTTTTTTCATCTTCAAGCTTGAAATTAAATTCTTTTTTTTTCAATTCTAAAATCAATTCATTAAATGTCTTCTTAATCTCATTAGGATTGTCAGATGTCAAATTTAACTCCAATTTCTTTCCAGTTATTGGTAGTATTAATTTAGTAACCTCATTATCACGATAAATACTAGCCTTTATAATCTCCATAAATCTTACCCCTTTCGCCAAAAGCTTCCTTACCACCTTCAAGTGTCTTCATACTAATTTCTTTCCAATCCAATTTCTTGCCCGATTCATTACAAATCAGATAGTTTGAAAACGGATTACCAACATATGTATGATAATGTTCTTTATCGTGAACACGATAAATTGAATTATAAGGTAGTGTTCTCACCGCGATATTAGCATCATGTGTTGCGATAATTACCTTTTTTCTCATTTTAGCTCGTTCTTTTAGTATTGGTACAATTACATCATTAATATAATCATTTCCAAGACTTTTCTCAGGTTCATCAAGCAAATAAATATCTTTATCTTCCAATAGTTCATTATGAAGTAATAACATAGAAGATTCACCATTTGATGGTTTGTAGAAAACACCTTTGATTGCGAAATATTTTTTGAATAGAATTAAATCATTTATTGACTTAATTGTTTCAATACCATTTATGCCGTTTAGTGCTGTTATTGCTTCAAACAAATTATTTGTATAAATTTTATCATATACTGATTTAGCTGCCAAAACAAATTCCTTCTGAGGTGTTTTATTTACTTTAGATAATGTGCCTAAACTACTATCACTTATAGTTCCATCTTGTATTACAAACTCTGTAATACAATCCAATTTACCTTTATTCCCCAAATCACCTATACCCTCTATTAAATTAGGAATAACAGTTTCTATAGATTTTAATATTTTGTTTATACTACACTCTATTTTAATTCTATTTCGTGCATAATTTCGAAAGCCAGTGGTCCCTGGTTTTGCAGGACTACCTGTCTTCTTTGCTATTTCATTACCAATTACTTTTATTAACTGATTTAGTAGCTTTACGCTCTCTGATTCAATATATCGCTTCTCTTTTTCCACATCTACTACATTTATTACTCTCCTTAGAACATCTGTTAATTGATTCTTTAAATCTTCATCTAATATACTTTGAAGTAGATCACTTTTATCAATGTATCCCCTAAAATCATTAATGTACTTTAACTCTTTAACTGCAAAATCAAATGTACTTGACACACTAATCGTATCTTCAGATGTAATTCTGCTAACCATTAGATTTTTAGCTTTTCTGTTAGTAACTTGTGTACTAAAGTAATTAGAATACTTTGACACATTGGTGATATCCACATCTTTTAGGTTGCCAAGGCTACCTATTTCATTTAAACAATCATTAATACCTAACTCTTTAATATCAAAAGTCAGATTATTCCCTTTTATATCAAAACGTTCTTCTAAGTTTTCCCCGCTAGATTGATAAACTCGAACACTCATTCCTCTGTCATTATATTGTTTAGCAATCGCCTCAAGTATATCAGACTTTCCGGTACCTTTAGATCCAAATAATATATTAATATCATTAAAAATACTAACATTAACTGTGTCATCATTTTGAAAAGGTTCTAAAATAAATTCTTCCTGTTTCTTATAATTTAACATAGTATTTATTGTTGGTTCATCTTTGTCTAAAAGTAAACAGAAATGTTCAAAACTCTCTATCGGCAATCGTAATTCGGGCAGTTTCTTCGCCTCATCTATATACTTATTCCAATCATGTATATCTGTCCCATAAATTGATTTGTGACCGTGCGAAATATAAACACCTGCAGATATAGAATTAGTTGCTTCCTTAATAACTCTATTACTGTTATACACTAGCTTAGTGAGTTTTTCAACATCATGATCAGATAGTGCTGGTTTCTTTGTGTAATAATGCGGAATGTATATGGCATCAAACTTAGAAAATTCTTGAACTATAGAATTAATATCTATCGAAAAATTCTCTATAGAGCTTGAGCCTACAAGCTCTTTCACCTTATTGTCGAAGTCAGTTGATTCTTTAGGATTAACTATTACTATAAGGTGCCCTCTTCGATCATCTTCCATAATATCAAGCTCAATACCAGGCCATATATCACAAACTCCTTCTGAAACATTCACAAAATCGTTATATTGGGCTAAATCAAAGTGATTATGATTGGTTATCGCTAGTATCTTAACATCCGTTTCACGAATAATGTTTGAAAAAGAATCTTTGTCAACATTCCTTGTTTCAGCATCTCCAGTTTTTGTTTTCTTAGTATGAGCATGTACATCTATTTTCATTTTTACTCCTCCTTCGTTAGTTATAAGCTTTTCAAAGGCAAAGTCATTATTTAGCATAGCTATGTTAGTAACAACTTCCTTGTCATATTATACTAACTGTTGACCATAGACCACTTAAGTGCCGTCTATGATATTTATGGCTAAGTACAATAATAAAATACTTCTACAAATAGTTTACACCCTTAGTCTATCTAAATCCATAAGAGATATTGTCGAATATAGTCACACCTACTTAACTAAAAGTTTATTTAGTTCACTGGGGAATAATTATTGATTTATTTCCATAATCTGTTGACAAATCAATTCGTTCTAGTTAAACTTATAGTAGTACAACTTACTTGCGAAAATAATTTATACATGAATAATTAAATCATCATATGTTAATAATTTTCATATGATATAATGAGGTGATTAATTTGTGTAAAATTCCTAAGAAGAAAAGTAAGAAAAAAAGAAAAGGAGATGATGGTATGAATGCAACTGTCGAAA